>CAZVMJ010000012.1:0-10392 GCA_964628005.1 uncultured Candidatus Saccharibacteria bacterium
ATTTTCCGTGTGCGTGAGCTCGAACAGATGGAGATCGAGTATTTCGTACGACCCGAGGATTGGGAGACGCACTTTAAGGCTTTTGAAGCTGAGCAAATTGCCTTCTTGAAAGACGATCTCGGCCTGTCGGAGTCAAAGATTCATCCGATAGTTGTATCCGCTGAAGATCGTGCGCACTACTCAAAGCACAGTGTTGATACCGAGTTTGATTTTCCGTTCGGTCAGAAGGAGTTGCTTGGCTTGGCATATCGCACCGATTACGATCTTTCGGCACATCAAGAAGGCTCCGGCCAGAATCTTGAGTTTCAGGACGATGTGGCAGGAGACAAGCTTATCCCGCACGTTATTGAACCAACGTTTGGTGTTGGTCGCCTCGTGCTTGCGGTGCTTTCTGATGCCTATTGCGAAGACGAACAGAATGGCGAGACGCGCGTATTTCTCAAGTTTAATAAGGCTGTCGCTCCGGTGAAGGCGGCGGTATTTCCGCTTCTCAAGAATAAGCCGGAGCTCGTGGCAAAGGCGCGCGAGGTGTATGCCGCGCTCAAGAAAGAAATTCCTCAGATTATGTGGGATGACAATGGAAATATCGGTAAGCGATACCGACGACAGGATGAAATTGGCACACCGTATTGTGTAACGATCGACTTCGATACGCTCGGTGAGACGCCGGATTTGTTGAATACTGTAACGGTGCGCGATCGTGATACCGGTTCGCAAGAACGCGTAGCAATTGCCGATTTGAAGGCAAAAATCATAGGCGCATAGCCGTGCTACGATTCGTGCATGGAAGGTCGCAATCTGCACGTTTCAATTACTGCGGGCACCTTAATTAAGGCGCTCTGTATCGCGGTGGGGGCGTGGCTTTTATACATTCTGCGCGATGTGGCGCTCATCGTATTTACTGCCGTCGTCATTTCTTCTGCGTTGGAGCCGGGAATTCGGGCGCTGATGCGATACCGGATGCCGCGATCCATGGCGGTCATTTCTCTCTATGCAATTTTGATCGCCGTACTTTTCTTGTTGTTCTATTTCTTCTTCCCCTCAGTACTGCGTGACTTTGCGACCTTTGCTTCGTCACTCCCTACATATCTGGAGACCGTCACGTCCTCAAGCGCATATAACACCTACTCAAATATTTTGGGACTGCCATCAGTGTCTGCGCTTTCGGGAGGGGATGTGATTGATAGCTTCCGCAATTTGTTTAATTTAGGCGCAGAGACCGATCCGCTCGCCACAGCGACCAAGATTTTTGGCGGACTCGTGTCGCTTATTTTGATCGTTGTATTTTCGTTTTACTTCGCCGTTGTTGAGACGGGTGTTGACGACTTCTTGCGCATTGTGACGCCGCGACAACACCGCGCATATGTGCTCGACCTCTGGAAGCGATCACAGCACAAAATTGGCTTGTGGATGCAGGGGCAGCTTCTGTTGGCCGTAATCATTGGAGTGTTGGTGTACCTCATGCTGCTCATCTTGCAGGTGCCTCACGCGTTGGTGCTCGCGATCATTGCGGCACTGTTTGAGCTGATCCCGGTGTTCGGGCCTATTCTTGCTGCCGTTCCTGCAGTCATCATTGCGATTGTCTCCGGTGGCCCCGTGTGGGGTCTGGTGATCGCGGGTGTGTATTTCCTCATACAGATGTTCGAGAACCACCTCATTTATCCGTTGGTCGTAACGCGAGTTGTGGGTGTGCCGCCATTGCTTGTTATTCTCGCGCTGATTATCGGCGGAGAGCTCGCCGGGCTTTTGGGTGTGATTCTTTCAATTCCGGTTGCTGCAACGCTGCAGGAGTTGGTGCGCGATGTAGAGAGTGGGCGATTTGCAGCACACGAGGAAGAGGTGGCATAGTGCTCCGGTATGGCAAAAGACCGCAGCAATTTTTACCTCACGACGACGCTCCCGTACGTTAATTCGGATCCACATGTGGGCTTCGCACTTGAATGTGTGCAGGCCGATATTATCGTTCGTTACCGGCGCCTGCTGGGGCATACCGTCTTTTTTACGACCGGTACCGACGAGCATGGCCAGAAGATCTATCAAAAGGCTAAGGACGAAGGGCGCGATGTGCAAGAGTACGTAGATCACTATGCCGGGCAGTTTCGACGCCTGCAGCGCGAATTAAACCTCTCGTACGACGCGTTTATTCGTACGACCGACGAGCGGCACATTAAAGCGGCTCAAGAGCTCTGGAAGCGATGCGAGGCCGCTGGTGACATCTATAAGAAATCGTACACCGGACTGTACTGTGTGGGGGACGAAGCGTTCATTACGGAGAAGGATCTTGTGAACGGTCGCTGTCCGAACCATCCTTCGATGGATCCGGTTGAGATTCAGGAAGAAAACTACTTTTTCCGACTCAGTAAGTACCAAAATCAGATTCTCGAATACCTTCGACGAGATGGAGTAATAGTTCCGGAGTGGCGTCGCCAAGAGGCGATCGCATTCGTCGAAAAGGGGCTCGAAGACTTCAGTATTTCGCGCGAAGTCTCTCGTATGAGTTGGGGCATCCCGGTCCCGGGAGACGACACGCAGGTAATGTATGTCTGGTTTGATGCGCTCACAAATTACATTTCGACGCTCGGATGGCCGGATGATTCTGAGGGTCTCTACAAGACATTCTGGGAACGCGGCGAGACGTTGCAGATGGCGGGTAAGGATCAGGTGCGGTTTCAATCCATCATGTGGCAGGCGATGTTGATGTCTGCTGGATTGCCGGCGACGGACCGCGTTCTCTACCACGGCTTTATTACGAGCGGTGGTCAGAAGATGTCGAAGAGCTTAGGAAATGTTATTGAGCCGTACGCTGTAATCGATGCGTATGGAACGGATGCGCTACGATTCTTCCTTTCCCGACACATACACCCTGTAGACGACAGTGACTTCACGATGGAGCGCTTTAAGGAGGCGTACAACGCCGATCTTGCAAATGGTATTGGAAATGTAACGGCGCGCATTATGACGCTCGCGCAGAAGAATCTTTCCGGTCCGATTGAGCGACCCGAATCGGCGCCATTTCCGTCGGAATATGCCGAGGCTCTCGAGCGTTACGACTTTAATACGGCGACGGTGTACATCATGGATGCGGTGAAGCGGCTGGACCAGATGATTACCGATACGGAGCCGTTTAAAGTTGTGAAGGTTGATCCTGCGGCAGGGCAGGCGCTTATTGCGAATTTGGCGCGCGAGCTGTATCTGGTTGCGCGATTGCTGTATCCATTTATGCCGGCGACCAGCGAGGCAATTAAGGCTGCAGTCCTGCAGAACGAAAAACCTACAAATCTCTTCCAGCGAAAAGACTAATATGCGGTATTTCGATGCTCATACGCACGTGAACTTCGTCGCGTATGCCGACGATCGTGATGCGGTCATTCAGCGCGCGGTAGATACCGGCGTTGGCATGAATGTGGTGGGTACGCAGCTCGATACATCAAGGGAGGCGCTCGCGCTCGCGCAGCAGCATACGCATATTTATGCAACGGTGGGACTGCATCCCGTCCACACCAGTAAGTCGTATCACGATGTAAAAGAGCTCGGAGAGGGTGGCAAAGAATTTACATCGCGCGGCGAGGTGTTTGATGTGTTGGCGTATGAAGCGCTTGCATCATCCGATCGGGTAATTGCTATTGGTGAGTGCGGGCTCGATTACTATCGTGTAGAGGAGCACACAAAAGACGTACAGATTGCAGCGTTTGTCGAACAAATCGAGCTTGCAAACCGGCTCAAGAAGCCACTCATGCTCCATATTCGAAACGCATACGATGATGCCCTTGCGGTTCTCAAGGCGCACGCGCGCATGCAGGGCGATGTGCACTTCTTTGCAGGGGATTGGGATACGGCAAAGAAGTTTCTTGATATAGGGTACACGCTGTCGTTTACGGGCGTTGTTACGTTCACTCATGATTATGACGAGGTAGTGCGAAACGCACCGCTCGACATGATTCTCTCCGAGACGGATGCGCCGTACATAACGCCGGTGCCACACCGCGGCACCCGCAATGAATCCTCCTACGTACCGTACGTTGTGGAAGCGATCGCCGGTATACGCGGAGAGAATCCCGAGGTCGTGCGCGAAGCGCTTCTTGCAAATGCTGCGCGCGTCTTTAGTATTGCCGTATGAAAAAAATCCTTCTCGTTCTGGTGGTTGTAGGGGTGTTGAGCGGCGGCTGGTATTTCTATATGCGCACACCAATGGATGCGCAGCTTTCTGTAGGGGATGCAACCGCAACAACGACCGTTTCGAGTGCAACATCGACGATATCCGGCCCGACCGGAAAGCATGCCGTGTCGTGGTCGTTTGAGCAGATGGGTGAAGACCCTGCTTCAGGAGCGCCGATGACCAAAGTAATGCTTATGTGGGATGGAGGCTCGTACGAAGCGGGTACGTACATGGGTTCGTGTGCCGAACTCGATGGGACAAACGGAACCCTTGAGGTAAATGAAGTTTCTGGAGTGTTGTGCTGGTGGGCAGGCGCGGGTGACGAGGTTGGTGTTTTCAACGAAGGAGGGGCATTCGTGCTCAAGCACGGCGAACAGCAGGAACCATCTGCTGAGAGCCAGGGCTTCCGGGGCAACTTTAAGACCCTTCGTCCGCTCTAGGCCGGATCGGAGCCCGGAAAGCCTGGGGGCTTGATATTTAGCGTCGGAATGTGCTACAGTACGCCGACTAAAGATATGGCAGAAGAAATGAATCAGGTACTCGAAAACACCGCAGAAGATACTGCGGCTGTCCGCATTTATGAGGCTGGCTACCACATCCTCCCGACTGTAGAGGAAGCCGACGTGGAGAAGATTGTTGCGGAGATCCGCGCAGTCATCGAAAAGGCTGGCGGCTCGTTCATTGCGGAGGGGGCACCGGTTCTCACCAAGCTTGCCTACAACATGGACATTCGAGACGGCGATAAGTGGGCAGACCACGATCGCGGTTACTTCGGCTGGCTCAAGTTTGAGTCTACGATCGAGGCCTCACAGGCGCTCGAGAACATGCTCAAGGACCACAAGTCTATTCTTCGCCACATCGTCTTCCGCACCGTTCGCGAGGAAACCCGCGCACGCCTCAAGACGCCGACGCTTCGAGAAGTGAAGCGCACCGACACCATCAAGCCGACCGCAAAGCGCGCAGAGGAAGAGAGTGCACCGGTTTCTGAAGAAGATCTCGACAAGGCCCTTTCGGACATCACAACCGATTAATCCGATATGTATTTGAATAAGGCAATGTTGTTCGGCAATATCACGCGCGACCCTGAGTTGCGCGCGCTTCCGAGCGGCATGAACGTCTGCAACTTCTCTGTTGCTACCAATCGCACCTACAAGGATCGCGACGGTAAGAAGCAGGAGCAGACTGATTTCCACAATGTCGTCGTCTTCGGCCGTCAGGCCGACACGGTCAACCAGTACCTCAAAAAGGGGAGCTCGGTGTACGTC
Organism: uncultured Candidatus Saccharibacteria bacterium; assembly: GCA_964628005.1. Lineage (GTDB taxonomy): Bacteria > Patescibacteriota > Minisyncoccia > Phycocordibacterales > UBA2100 > UBA10103. The sequence continues at coordinate 5,422 of CAZVMJ010000012.1, forward strand.
GAGGGCCGCATGCAGACACGCAGCTGGGAGCAGAATGGCGAGAAAAAGTACCGCACAGAAGTCATTGCAGACGTTGTGCAGTTTGGCCCTCGCTCATCAGGTGGAGGAGGCGGTTCCCGTCAGCAGGCTGATGATATGGACGCAGGTCCGGCAGCTGGTCCAGGCATTGATTATCCGAAAGACGACATTAACCCGGACGATATTCCGTTCTAATGAAAGCGTATGAATAACATTTTGACTCAGAATGATATCCAGCACGTCGACTACAAGGACATCGATTTGCTCAAGCAGTTCGTAAATCCTCATGGTCGCGTTATGGGTCGCAAGCGAACCGGTCTCACTGCAAAGCAGCAGCGAGCGGTGGAGGCAGCGGTAAAACGCGCCCGCTTCATGGGGCTTCTCCCTTACATCCAGAAATAAAAACAGCCCGGTGCAAACCGGGCTTTTTTATTTGGACGCTGCTGTGCATCCAGAAGTAAAAGATCCCGCCGTACCTCGGGTTTCTTCATTGACGGGGCTGCTCGCATTGGGTACAGATACCCCTGGTGTCACTTATAGAGGAGACTGTGGTGAACATACGTGATTGGATCGTATTGTTGCTCATTGCACTGCTCGGGCCCTTTGCTGGGCCGGCTGTGCACCTTTTGGCAGAGTATACGTCGCTTCTGCGTAATGACGCGGATGTGTGAGTCAATGAAAAAGGCCCGGATCACTCCGGGCCTTTTGGTGTGTAAGGGGATTATGCGCGCTCCACGTATTCGCCGGTTTCTGTGTTGATGCGAATGACGTCGCCAGCTTCGATAAACATTGGCACAGTAATCATGGCGCCTGTTTCGAGCTTTACCGGCTTGTTGCCGCCCTGTGCGGTGTTGCCGCGGTTGTTTGGCGGAGCTTCTACGACTTTGAGATCAACCTTGATCGGGATATTGACCTGAATTGGCTTCTCCTCGAACCAACGTACATCTACCTCCATATCGCTCTTCATGTACTTGGCGTTTTCACCAATGTGGTCATCGGTGAGTACGAATCGCTTAGACTTGTCGGCTACTTCGTGGAACGTCCATTCGCCGTTCTTGTGAAAGATGAATTTCGCCGGTCGCGCTTCAATATCTGCCTCTTCAATCTTGTCGGCCACGTGGAAGGTGTGTTCTGCCATGGAGCCAGTCTTCAGATTGCGGAGCTTTGCCTGATTTACCGGCTTGCGCTGCTGCTTTCGGAAAACCCATGCAGAGACGACTTCGTAGGGGTCGCCATCGATAATTACGAGCTTCTTCGGGAGCACTTCGTTGTATGCGAGCATTGCCATATTGCGAGCATTCTAGCCAAAAAAGGGCTCTTGTCCACCGAGTGCACCATGATACGCTCTCAGCGGTGCAACAGGGAGGTGTCACGTGGTCCCGCGATGTTTGTATGCGCGCCGGCTGTTCCGTGTCCGGTGTGAAATCAATGTGCTGTCGATGGCACTCATTACGGCGTGCTATCTCGCGCTCGATACGCCTGCCGGCACGTGGGCATATGCAATCGTGATCGCTGCAATCCTCTATGGAGCAGCGTCACTCTTCGTTTCGTGTCTCGTGCTCATGATCCTGCTCTCTGCGCAGGTGTATGAGCCGGAACCCGGCGACAAAGAGCCTGTCATGAACAAAACAGCCCCGCGTTTCGCGGGGCTGTCTGTGTGATGCGTTATTCTTCGCTGCCACCGCCTGAGCTCTTCGAGCTCAGGCCATTTTCTGCGAGCTGTTTTCGGATATTTTTCAGGAGGTCATTAATGATTGGCTTGTTGTCGCGCAGGAACGTGCGCGCTGCATCATATCCACGGCCGAGTTTGATCTCGCCGATGGTGTACGAGCCGCCCGATGATTTCTCAACGAGGCCAAGCTTCTCTCCGAGTGCAAGCGCTTCGCCTTCGCGTGAGATGCCTTCGCCGTACATCATGTCGAACTCAACCGCACGGAAGGGGGCAGCCACCTTGTTCTTCACGATTTTTACGCGATGACGGCCACCCATAGTTTCGTCGCCCTTCTTAATCTGGGCAATGCGGCGAATATCGATGCGCACCGATGTGTAGAATTTCAGCGCCTTGCCTCCCGGTGTGGTTTCAGGATTACCAAACATCACGCCGATCTGCATGCGGATCTGGTTGATGAAGATCACCACTGTTTTTGTCTTCGAAACGATTGCAGTGAGCTTTCGAAGCGCTTGCGACATGAGGCGTGCCTGCTTACCGACGTGACTCTGACCCATATCGCCCTCAATTTCATCTTTCGGGGTAAGCGCGGCTACCGAGTCGATGATGATAATGTCGATCTTTCCGGAGCGAACGAGACTCTCAACGATCTCGAGTGCTTGCTCACCGGTGTCAGGCTGCGAAACGAGCAGAGAGGAAATATCAACACCAATCTTCTTTGCGTACTCAGGATCGAGCGCATGTTCGGCGTCGATGAAGGCGCAGATGCCGCCTTTTTTCTGCGCCTCCGCAACCGCGTGAAGGGAGAGGGTCGTTTTACCCGAGCTTTCCGGGCCGTAGATTTCTATGATGCGTCCGCGGGGGAGGCCGCCAATGCCGAGCGCCCAGTCTACGCCAATAGAGCCAGTTGGGATTGCGTTCACGTCCACTTTCGGCGTCGCGCCGAGCATCATGATGGAGTCGTCGCCGAACTTATTCTTAATATCGGCGAGTGCTCGCTCGATGTCTTTATCGCTTCCGGTACCTGTCTCTTTCGGTGGGGCTTTCGTTTTTTTCGTTCCGAGTGCCATATCGTTTAAGCAAAGCGTGTAATGAATTCAGTATACCGTAGCCGCTCAAAGGGTGGATGAGGCGGCGTTTGGTGTTGTAGTGACCTGAAGAGGTTGTTTCGGGGCGTTCGGGTCCGGGTTGTACACGATGCGCACGATCTGCTGGCTCGTCCGCCCGTAGCGGTCTTTTGCGTCCAGCATGATGCGGTTTAAACCTGGTGCGAGCAGGTACGGTTCATTGAATTCACCGGCTTCGGTCACCGAGATGGGCCGGCCATTCATGGAGAGCTCCGCGATACGGTCGGCCTTACCTTGAATCGCGATAAATGGGTCGGACACCTCGGTTACCTCGTCAGAAACCTGGATGTGTGGCCCGTACAGAGCGCCGCGCGCCTCGTAATATGCGTACCCAAGAATGAGTATGAAGAAGAGGGTGAGGGCAACGCTGGTGATTCGGCCATCTCGATACGGAAGCATAGTTAGTTTTCGCGGGGGTCGTCACTGTAGGAGGCGCCCGGATCAGCGGCGAGCTCGTCTGCGTTACCGGCGCCAATCACTTCACGAGGCTTCGCGCCATCGGCTGGGCCAATGACGCCGCGGTCCTCGAGCATATCCATAAGTTTAGCTGCACGTGCGTATCCGACGCCGAGTTTGCGCTGCAGGTATGATGTGGATGCTTTACCTGCTTCAATCACGGTGCGCTTCGCGTCGGGGTACAACGGATCGCCCTCTTCATCATCGCCACCTTCCATTGAGGCAAACAGGGGATCTGGTCCGCCTGCAACGGTGCGCTCACCAGCTGCTTCAATATCTGTGGCAATCGTGGCTTCGTTGTGCTTTGCAATGTAATCAACCACGCTCTTTACCTCTGCTTCAGAGATGTACGGCGCCTGAATACGGCTCGGCTTCGACATTTCACCAGATAAGAAGAGCATGTCACCGGCACCAAGGAGTGTTTCGGCGCCACCCATATCGAGAATGGTGCGAGAGTCGATCTGAGAGGAGACCTGGAGAGCCAATCGGGCAGGGATGTTTGCTTTGATGAGGCCTGTAATAACCTTCACGCTCGGTCGCTGTGTCGAGAGAATGAGGTGAATACCAACCGCGCGGCTCATTTGCGCGAGGCGCACAATGCCACCTTCGAGCTCGCGCGGATAGGCGGTCATGATGTCGGCGAGCTCGTCAATGATAAGGACAATATATGGCATTGCCTCGGGCATCGGCTTTCCGTCCTGAGGACCCTTTTCAAGAGCCGGTTTCAGGATGTTTTCGTGGTACGAGCCAATGTCGCGCACACGTTCTGTTTCAAGGATGTTATAGCGTCTCTCCATTTCCTTACCGAGCCACTTCAGTGCAAGGATTGCTTTCTTTGCGTCGGTAATAACCGGCGTGAGTAGGTGGGGGATCGGGTTGTAGAGGGTGAGTTCCACGCGCTTCGGGTCCACCATGATGAAGCGAAGCTTCTCTGGTCCACAGCGATAGAGGAGCGAGATGATGAAGTCGTTAATCGTTGCTGATTTACCGGCTCCGGTTGTACCTGCCACAAGCATGTGCGGCATGCGGGCGAGATCGGCGTATTGGGGTGCGCCAGTGATGGTGCGGCCGAGCGTCATCAAGAGCGGCTTTTCAGAGCCTGTAAAGCTTTCATCGGAAAGAATCGGGCCCATACCCAGTGTGGTGCGCGAGATGTTTGGCACCTCGATGCCCACGAGCGATTTGCCCGGGATCGGCGCTTCGATGCGCACCGGGGAGGCGGCGAGTGCGAGCTCAAGATTGGATTGCAGCGCCACGATTTTTGCGAGGCGTACACCCTCGGCTGGTTTCATTGAGTATCGCGTGACGGTTGGGCCGATAGACGCCTCGTCCATTTCTACCTGAATACCAAAGTTCTGCAGCGTCCGCTTAATGATGTTCATGTTGGCCTTCACGTCGCCAACCTCTGGCTTACCCTTGTTCTTGGCGAGTAGGGTAACAGGCGGCGGGTTATACGCACTTCCTGTTGCGGCAATAATCGGGAATCCACCCTCCTCATTTACCTTATCGGAGAACTTCTTAATCTCTGGCTCCTTTTCACGTTTCGGTTCTGGCTCCTGTGCTGCGGCCATTGCTGGCGCGGGCTCGTCGTCGTGATCATGGTCGTTCGCCATACCTGTTACTGGAACGTCATCCAGTGCAACAGGGGCGAGCGCGCCGTCATCATCTTCGGTTGAGGAGTCAGCAGTGAGGCCGCGGAAC
>CAZVMJ010000013.1:0-9685 GCA_964628005.1 uncultured Candidatus Saccharibacteria bacterium
TCGTCATGTCGGTTATATCGATGATCGGTGTCGTGCTCCTGCCTGGCCTCACCACCACAATCATTGCCGATATGTCGGTTGAGCGTACGCGCGGCGATCGTGGTGCGATGAAATATATTTTCAACCAGTTTTTTTACCTGAATATTGCGCTTGGTGTCGCGGCGTGGGCAGTATTGTGTTTTGGGTCACACCCGGTTGCGCGATTCTTTGGTAATCCTTACGCAGCGCAGTTTTTGCAAATCGCGTCGTTCACGTTTCTGATTGCACCGCTTCGATCTATATCCCAGGTGCTCGCAACGGTCATGCTTCGGTTCTTTGATCTCTCGTACTACGGGGTCATTGAAGAGATCTTTAAGATGGGACTGCTTCTGTTTCTCGTGGTGCATCTGCAGATGGGCATTCACGGGCTCATGTATGCAATGGTTATTTCGCAGTTTCTGACCGTGCTCGTTTATGCGCCTCGCACACTCTCGGCATACCGAGCATTCTCCTCGGCCTCAGCAGAGGGGAGCTATCGGTTTTGGAACATCATTCGAGAACATCGTAAGTGGAGCATTGGTGCGTCGTATGTAGGCACGCTCGCTACGAACAGTCGCATTTGGATCATTAAATTTTTGCTCGGCACGGAAGCAGTCGGTCTTTTCGCGTTTGTATCCGGGCTCTTCTCCCATATCACGTCTTTGATGCCGCTTACCGCCGTTATCACGCCGATCATACCGTCGTACATAGACAAGCGTGATCAGCTTGTGCGCATTCTGAGGGCTTCCATGAAGCTTCAAATTCTGGTTGCCTGCGCCTTTCTCGTTGGTACCTATGCGTTAGCACATTACGTCGTGCTACTCATATTCCCAAAGTACATGAGTGCGCTGCCGCTCTTGTATGTGCTCGTGCTTTCGCTCCTCAGCAACAGCATCGCATCGCTCTTTACACCGGTGTTTGCTGCCTTTAAAGAGCAGCGATCACTCCTGCTCTCGAATATATTAAAACTGGCGCTCACCGTCATCATCCTGCCGCCTGCAATATATTTCTTTGGTGTGATCGGCATTGGTGTGGAGATGTTTCTCACAACGCTCGGCAATACGATCGAGCGGTACATCCGTCTCCGGAAACTATTGCCCGAATTCTCGTTTCGTCTGCGCGAAGTGATAGAGACAGATGCCTATGAGCGCGAGGCGATGCAGACTATTTTCCGGGGTCTTCGCTCCCGTTTTTCGGGATTGTTCACGTGGTACAGATAAGCGCGGCACGTGTATACTGCATCCACGTATGGTTTCAGACTATGTAAAGACGCACATTCTGCCGCTCTTCCGGCACGAACATTATTTCAATACGCAGCCGGTTGAGGCGTATCTGGAGGCGATTGACGCGACGCGTGCCCGCTTTCCGGTCGGCTCAAACATCGATTATGTAATGTACATGCCAAAGCATATGCTTCGGTACAAGGCGGCGCATAAGCGTTTTCCTGAGGCGTTCAAGGGCTCAGTGGGAGACATCGGTGATCGCAACGGTTCGATCAATCAGTTTGTGGAGGGTAATGTTGCGACCGTTGATAAGAACAACGAGTCGCTCGATACATTTGATTGGGACGCCTCGCTCTTGCCATATGCCGATGGGCAATTTGATAGCGTCTTTTGCCTCGATACGCTCGAGCACATCACGGATATTCATACGCGATTTGCAGATTTGCTCCGCGTGACGAAGAAGTATGCGGTCGTTTCGCTCCCAAACTGTTGGCGAAAGACTCCGCGCGAAATGATTGGGGGTCGTAGCATTCGCGCAAGCTATGGACTGCCGGTAGAAAAACCAATGGATCGGCATCGCTGGTATATGAATACCGAAGAGATTGAAGACTTTCTTTTCTACAATGCCGCAAAGAACGGCTTTGACGTTGAAGGTGTGCTCTACCACTTACCGCGCATTGCGCGCTGGCACTATGTACTTTCAGCGCTCCGTCCGATAATTCCCGAGCGGTACTTCAAGAACTTTTTTATTGCCAACGTATTTGTATTGCTCCGGCGAAAGGGGAGTTAGTTGAGGCCGAGTGCGTAGGCGGACTCCGGTGCGAGCTTCTCTGAGGCAACAGACGCAGCGGGGGTGTAGAACCGCTTTTCGGTCCAATAGGTGGACGGGTAGAACGACGTGAGCATAAAGCGCGACTTCGATTTTGCGTGGCCGCCGCGGTGCAAGCCGGCGGTGTCGCAAAAGATAATGGTTCCCGCAGATCCGGTCGCGGAAATGATGTCTTCTGCTTTAACGGCTTTCTCAACGGCGCCCATCTCAGGGTAGCTGCCGAGCGGCTGTTGCTGCGGAAAGAGTGATCCGTATTTTTCTCCCAGGAACTGGGAACCTTTTGCGTAGGTGAACGGTCCCGCCTCGCTATCAACATCCGAGAGGTACATAAAGAATTTCACCTGGCGTTTCTCCTGCGGATCACGGTGCCAGCGCTGCGACTGTGTTGGCGCGGTATCACCCACAGGAATCGTTTCCTGGAGGTGCATGTGGTTAAAACGACGCCACATGCTGTCGTAGCTGTTTACGATCGCGAGGACATCGGGGCGCACGGAGAGTGAAAAGAACGGATTATCAAATCCGAAGGTCCCGTACTCATCCCAGAACGACTGCAGAAACTGCTTTTTCCGGTGATGTCCGTCAATCTTCTGGAGTGAGTGCATGTAGGTCTGGAGTTTGTTCAGGAGGTCTTCGCCCGGGAAGAGCTCTTCCACGCTCGAAAATGCGATACCGTCTCGTTTCAGGTCATCAACGATGCGTTGCTGGACGGGGGAAAGTTTCGGGGGGTTCGCGGTATAGCGGTTTCGGGCATCGCGATTAAGGATCGTGTACCACACAAACCACGAATTTCTGACCGTAAAAAACGCTCGTAATGCAAGATTTCGTACAGTGTTCATGTCGATCATGGTAGCACGAGTGTCGGTTGTGCAAGCCTTCTGCGCCCTTGTATTACGCCATATTTTGGAGACTCCGGCACTCTTCATCTGTGATACTATGGCTTCGATTCACTACGCGTATGAAGAATGTGCTCGGACTAAAAATCGAGGGTCACGATCCGGGTGCGGCGCTCATCGCGCATAAAAAGGTGGTCGCCATTGCCGAGGAGCGATTGAACCGAAAAAAACACTCGCAGGGTATTTTCCCGGCACTCTCGATTGATTACTGCCTCAAAACGCTCGGCGTTCAGGATGTAGATATCGACCTCATTGTCGTGGATCACACGTCGCGCCGATCTGCGTCAGAAATTGAAGGGCTCTTTCGTGCCGCCATGAAAGGGCGTTTTCAGAATGTGCCATTCGAAGTGATCAGTCACCACGATGCGCATGCCGCATCTGCCTTTTTGTGCTCGCCATTTGAGGACGCGGCAATTCTCGTGTACGACGGCCGCGGGAGCATGGTTTCTTCACAGGCAGGCTCCACGTTCGTGGAGACCGAATCCTTGATGCGCGGAACCGGAACCACGATCACCACCATCGATAAATGGAATCATCCGCGGCGTAAAGAGCGGGGCATACCACGAGAAATCGGCATTGGTATGTTTTACGATATTTTCAGTACCGATTATGTCTCGCTCGGTAAGCATAACCACGGCAAGATGATGGGGCTTGCATCCTACGGATCAGATGTGCTCCTCAAAAAGTTTCCACTTGAGCGATGGGTTGCTGAAAAGAACGGAGAGATCGTGGTGAACGGTGAAATTCGATTTGCGCGTCATGAAAATGCATTTAAGCGAACCGGTCCGGTAGCGGCACTCCTTGAGCTGCGAGAGGTTCTCATTGGGGTGCTGCGCTCGACGATGTTCTATTTGATGCGCCAGAAGACGCAGCCGACTTTCGAGCCGATTGTGCTTGATATGCCGAGCCGTGATCCCGCTCAGGTAAAGCTGCCTGATGCGCACTACAGTGCAGCGGCGTATGCGGCGCAGAAAATCTTTGAGCATTTTGCCATTCTCACCGGACGAAAATTGCGCCGCGTTACGCAGAGTGAAAATCTGTGTGTCTCAGGCGGATGCGCATTGAACATTGATGCAAATAGAAATTTCATCACCGAAGTTGGTTTCAAGAATCTGTTTGTGCAGCCAGCGTCATCTGATTGCGGTATCGCGCTCGGATGTGCGCTGTGGGGAATGCACATGATCCTCAAACAGGAGCGATTCTGGGAAATGAAGAGCGCTTCTCTTGGTCGACGTTACAGCGCGTCGGAAATTGATGCTGATATTAAAAAGTTTGAAGGAAAGATACGCCATCGCGTGTCTCAGCACGTAACAAAAGAAGCCGCAAAGCTGATTGCCGACGGAAATATCATCGGGTGGTTTCAGGGAGGAAGCGAGTACGGCCCGCGCGCGCTCGGCAACCGGTCAATTCTCTGCGATGCGCGCAACAAAGATATGCGCGACATTCTCAACAAGCGCGTGAAGCATCGAGAAATGTGGCGCCCGTTTGCTGCTTCGATCTTGCTCGACAAGCTGCCAGAATGGTTTGATCTCGAGACCACGAGCCCGGCGACCGCGTTCATGCTGCTTGCGGCGGACGTACGGGAAGAGAAGCGTCCGCTCGTGCCGTCTATCGTGCACGTGGACAACACGTGCCGCATGCAGTCGCTGACTCCAGAAGCAAACGGTCCGTATTTTGATCTGGTGAAAGAATTTGAAACACTCACCGGTGTACCGCTGGTTCTCAACACATCATTCAACCTTGGCGGCGATCCGATCGTGGAAACGCCGTATGATGCGATCGAGACATTTCTGCGAACCGACATGGACTATCTCATTATTGAAGACAGGGTCATTCAAAAAGCTGCATGAAAACAACACAACCGAATGAAGTGACTGCGGCGTCCTGGAGTCCGTGGCGCATCTCAAATTATTACTACTTTGAACGCGTGCTCGCGCCGTTTCCGGCGACGCATGCGCTCGCCGATCTTGGGGCGGGCGATTTGCAGTTTGAGAAGCTCTTTACGCGCTTTTCGTATACCGGCGTTGATTTCCAAAAGTTCCCGAAAGTGAATGTTGTTGCCGATCTCACCAAAGATATTCCGCTGAAAGACGCGTCGGCCGACATCATCACAATGTCGAACACAGTCGAACACATTCCAAATACGATGCATTTACTAAAGGAGTGCCGTCGCATTCTCAAGCCAGGCGGTACGCTCGTGGGCACGATTCCGTTTTTGGTACAGGTGCACCAGGCGCCGTACGACTTCAACCGGTACACCAATTTTCAGCTCGAGCGCATGCTCACCGAGGCGGGCTTCAGGGATGTCACAGTGGAGCCACTTGGCTCGCTCGTGGATGTATATGACACCCTGGAGCGAAAGTTTTTTGATCACGCGCTTGCAGCTCGAAAGACGCCGTTTTTATGGATACTGCGCAAAACCCGACGCTTTCTCACAAAGACCCTTGTGCGCAAGCTTGCGCGGGGCATTCACTCAAACGCAATTTTCACTGAAGGATACGGCTTTACGGCACGGGTATGAAAATACTCTCGTACCTCCGACGGCACCCGATCATTATAGGTTTGATCGTGTTGTCGGTGATGGTGCGTCTTGGAACACTGGCCGCGCTTACGTATGCGCACGGATACGATGCGATTCTGCTCGGCGATAGTACGCACTATCTCATCGTTGCTGAGAATGTGTTCAACGGCATCGGCTATATGTACGACGGATATCCGGAGGCGTACCGCGCGCCCGGGTATCCCGCGTTTTTGTATCTCTTTGTTGCGACGGGCATACCGCTGATTGCTGGTTCGCTCATTCAAATTGCGATCGCTTCCTTGATAGCCCCGGCAACCTACCTGCTCATGCGACGATTCGGCGTGGGGCAATTGCTCGCCGCGATTGCTGCCGCTGCCCTCGCGATAGAGCCAGTGATGGTGTTTTACAGTGTCGTGCTGATGCCTGATGTGTTTTTCTCGATCCTTACGCTTTGTGCCGGATGGTGTGCGCTTCGGTTTCTTGAAACAGGGGCGGTGCGGTACCTGCCGTATGCCGGTATTGCGTGCGGTATTGCCAATTACATGCGCCCGGCCGATCTCTATTTACCGATCGCGTTTGTGCTCGCGGGAGCACTCGCGCTCGCGTATCGCCGCGAGTTCTCAATACGTACCGCTTCGGCGCTCCTGCTGATTCCATTCTTTTCATTCATTGTTATGTCGCCGTGGTACGTTCGCAATATTGCTACGTTCGGCGTCCCCGAGTTTGTCTCGTCGCAGGCGCCGAATCTGTATAAATATGGCGCCGGGTCGACGCTCGCGATAGCGCAGGGGCGCGATTTTGCACCGGTCGTAAAAGAGTTATACGAAAAGGCCGCGCGAGAAATGCCGCATCCCGATATTAATGCGTTTGAGAATCAGGAATATTTGGTGCGGGAATCCAAGCAGATTATTGCCGAACATCCGGCCGCGTTTTTGAAGGCGTATGTGCTTGGCTTAAACGGATTCTGGTTTTCGGGGAATTACCATAGTCTCTTTGCCCGCTATGGCCTGATTTCGGCTGAGCATCGCACGATCTCGTATTCCATGGTGCTTGGTCAGCAGGGGGTCTGGGGTCTCATGAAGACTATCGCGCAGACGTTTGATGTGTATGTGTTTGTTGGCATATTCGGAAAGGTGCTCTGGATGGGCATCTGCCTGTCAGCCGTTTTGGGTATGTGGATCATGCGACGACGGCCCGAGGCGTGGATTGCTGCATTGCTGTGTGCCTATTTTTCAGTAACGCTTCTCTCAACCACCATTGGCATTGAAGCGCGGCATCGGTATGCACTCAATCCGCTTCTGATTGCATTTTCTGCCGTTGCAATCTCATGGATGTATGCCTTCGTGCGGACACGTCTTTTCCGAGTATGAACCCAGATCTCTCAGTTGTAATTTTGTGCTACCGGGCGGGGGAGCTGTCTCGAGAAGTTGTATCTCGGATGCAAAAAACATTTGAGGGCACGGGTATTTCGTACGAGCTCGTACTCGTGGGCAACTACGACGAATCGCGGGCTGATTCAGATACAACGCCGCATGTGGTGCGTGATGTAGCGTCACGTGACAGTCGCATTATTGCGCTCACGGAAGTGAAGCGGGGGATGTTTGGGTGGGATGTGCGCAAGGGCCTGCAGGCGGCGCGTGGGGATGTCGTCGGATTCATCGATGGAGATGCGCAAAATCCTGTTGAGGATGTCGTGCGCTTGTACGTGGCGATGAAAAAAGAGCATGCCGACATGGCTCAAACGTATCGCGTCACGCGACATGACGGCGCGCAGCGCATTTTGATCTCTCGAATTTTTAATCGGTTGACGCGTGTCTTGTTCCCGCATGTACGGGTGGTCGATATTAATTCGAAGCCGAAACTTTTTACACGCGCAGCGCTCGCGCAGCTCAACCTGCACGCAGACGACTGGTTTATTGATGCCGAGATTGCGATCCAGGCGAGCAGTAAGAATTTTAAAATTGTGCAGCTGCCGACCGTATTTCTTAAGAATGAGCACCGCTCTTCATTTGTTCGCGCGAAGACGCTGATTGAATTTTTGATCAATCTTATTCGATACCGTGTGCGTGGGAACGCGCATCACGATACCACTGGATTGTAAGCGCAAGACCCTTTTCAAACGGTGTATGCGGTTTCCATCCAAGCTCGGAGCGAATCTTCTTAGTATTCAAAGCGTACCGGAAATCGTGTCCCGGACGATCGGTAACAAAGGTAATGGCTGATTTCGGTGCTTTAAAAGCTTTTACGATGGCGCGAGCAATCTCGATATTTGTACGCTCAGCACCGCCTCCAATGTTATAGACTGATCCGCGCGCTCCTTTTCGCTCAACGAGATCGATCGCTTCTACTGCGTCAGCTACGTAAATCCAGTCGCGGATATTGAGTCCGCGGCCGTATACCGGAATGGTTCCGCCCTTGATCAGTGTGTTGATACAGACGGGAATGAACTTTGACGCGTCCTGACCCGGGCCGTAGTTATTGGAGCAGCGCACGATGACGGTGTGCAGGCCGTACGTTTCGGCAAAGGCGCGAACAATATGCTCGGCGCCAGCTTTTGAAGCGCTGTAGGGGCTATTCGGCAGTTGTGCATCATGTTCGGTGCGGGGCCGATCTTTCTTGCCGAGGGCGCCGTACACTTCATCGGTTGAAATATGCGTAAAGCGTTTAGCGTCGACATCTTTCGCGCAGGTCAGGAGATTGTAGGTGCCAAGAACATTAGTCTCGAGAAACAAAAGCGGGTTCTTAATACTGACATCGACATGCGTCTCTGCTGCGAAATGAACGACATGGGTGGGTTTGTGTTCCGAAAAGATTTCTTGCAAGCGTTTCAGATCGCGAATATCCGCCTGAATAAACGTCACATGCGGCTGGTCTAAAACACTCAGATTCTTCTTGTTAGAAACAGAAGTGAGGGCGTCTACAATAACAAAGCGTTCAGACGGATATGCCTGCACGACGCGATTTGCGTAATGGCTGCCGATGAACCCGGCTCCTCCCGTGATGAGCGTGGTACGGGGCTTATTTCTTTTTGCGGCCATGGTGCTTTTTGTGCATGTAATTGCCCGCCGTCAAAAGGCTTTCAATGGTGCCGATGTCAAACCATTCCTTTTTGAGCTCCACGGCACGCAGATTCTTTTCCTTCAGGTACTGGTTGTTCACCCAGGTGATTTCTTTTTCGCCCCGCTTTGATACGGGCTGACCGATCATCTTTTTAAAAACAGTGTTGTCGTAAATATATACACCGACTACGGCAAGATCAGATTTCGGTTGCTTTGGCTTTTCTACGATGGACCGCACCGTGCCTGATGCGTCGACTTCTGCGATTCCAAAACGGCTCGGATCGGGGACTTTCTTCAGAAAGACCGTTGCGCCACCCTTGAAGCTCTTGATGTGCGGAGCGAGATCATCCTCGATAATATTGTCACCGAGATACAGGATGCAGTCATCGTCGCCCACATAATCGCGCGCAATGTAGAGTCCAAACGCAATACCGTTCGCCTCGTTTTGTATGCCGTAGACAATTTGAATCTGTTTACCTGTCTTCTTGGAGACGAAATACTGACCGCTTCCGAGCAGTTGTACAAAGTCATCGAGGTGATGCGGTGACGTGACGATCATAATGCGATCAACGCCGGCCGCTGCCAAAGCCTCGACCGCATAGTAGATAACCGGCTTGTCGTATACCGGCAAAAGATGCTTGTTTGTGACACGTGTAAGGGGGTCGAGTCGTGTGCCTCGGCCGCCGGCTAGGATCACGCCTTTCATAGTGATCGCAGAATATAGTATTTGCATATCAGCGGCAACTGCGCACAATGCATGGATGAAAGTGCTGGTGACAGGAGGATCGGGCTTTATTGGGCGGCGGCTCTGCGCTGCGCTTGAGGGGCGCGGGGATACGGTCTATGCGCCGTCCCACGAAGCCTTCGCACTCCCGTCCGACTCCGCAGCAGAATACATTGCGTCGATTGATCCCGAGGTGGTCTTCCATGTAGCGGGGAAGACGGCAGGTGATCCTGATGTTCTTGAGCGTGCAAATGCCGACGGTACAGCGTGCCTCGTACACGCATGTCGGAACTCCCGGGTGCAAGCAGTAGTGATTGCGGGATCGCTCGCGGAGTATGGAAATGCATCCACGCCGTTTACCGAAGACACGATGACGCAACCGGTGAGTCCGTACGGCCTCTCAAAACTCCGTGCCACG
>CAZVMJ010000014.1:0-295 GCA_964628005.1 uncultured Candidatus Saccharibacteria bacterium
AGACGCGATTATTCAAAAGGGCTTCACTGTAACGGCACTTTCAAAGACGGTTGAACAGGCGAACAAGATCTTTCAAGGAATTCAGGCGGTGCTCGCCGTCTTTGGTGGCATCGCACTTACGGTTTCCGCGATCGGTATGTTCAACACCATGACCGTTACGCTCCTTGAGCGAACGGCGGAAATCGGCGTTATGCGCACCATCGGTGCCTCCGCGCGTGACATCGTCATTCTCTTCGTGGCCGAAGCGATCATCGTGGGACTTCTCGGAGGTGTCGTCGGTATTCTCATTGGAGTG
>CAZVMJ010000014.1:305-9620 GCA_964628005.1 uncultured Candidatus Saccharibacteria bacterium
CGCGGCAAGCAAATTTGGGGGAGAGGCGGTGGGTATCTTCAAATACCCGATACCGTTCCTGCTTTTCATCTGTGCCTTCTCCGGTGCGGTCGGGTTCGTTACCGGTCTGTTTCCGGCGCGTCGCGCAGCGAAGATCAACCCACTCGATGCTATTCGCTACAAGTAGCGCCCGAGGCACTCAAAAGTGCGCGGTTATCCACATAAATAAAGGGTTTTTTCAGAATCCGGTGCTACGATTCCTTCTAAGGTATGCCCGAAAAACTTCATCGGAAGATTCATGCGTTTTTACGCACCACGTCTACGCGTGAAGGAAAGATCACCATTTTCACGTCTATCACGGCATGTCTCGTCATTGTGTTCACCTTTGCCTTTTTTGAGGTGAATGTGCCCGTTGCGAGTGCTGACGACGTAACCACGTCGGTGACGGTGCTGAATACGCCACCTGCGTGGACGGTAGATGCAAACGAAAGCACCGAATCCTCAACCTCTACACCAACAAACTCGGGCAGTGTACTCTCATGGACGGCCGTGGGCACGGACTCCAGTGGCGACAGCTACTACCTCCTCATTTGTAAGACCAGTGGTACGCCCACCGCGAATGCAAGCAATGCGCCTACGTGCAACGGCGGAGCGTCCAACCAATGGGCGGTTTCGACGCTGACGGTAAGCGGTGCACAGGCAACCGCCTCTACATCAACTGTCGATATATTTCCGTTCAACGCGGAAAGCAATGACTGGTTCGGTTGGATCTGTGATGCAAACGCATCGCTCGCGCGCTGCAATGTGGCCTACACACAGGGAAGTGGCACAACCTCTTCACCGTTTGTAATCAATCACGTGCCGGTATTCTTCTCCGTAAGCAACGACGGGCCCGCAAATCCGGGCGGCACGATTACCTGGACATCTGGCTCATACGATAACGATACATTGGGAACCAATGATCAGGTGCGATTGCTCGTATGTCGCGCACCGGGCCTCACGAACGGCGTCTGCACCGGCACCGGCGGTGCGTTTGCAACATCAACGCTTGCAAGTTCCAATGCGGCAACATCAACCCCGTTCCCGATTCCATCTCAGGATCGCTTCTACAACTCGTATGTCTACGTTGTTGATAATCATAACCACGCAGCCACATCAACACTGCAGGGTTCAACATCAGTTTTCCAAATCCAAAATGTTGCACCAACGATCTCCGCGGCGCTTGTATCGTTGGTAGATACCGACAACGTGGGCAACCTCACGCTCACTGTGCCGAACGGTCGTACCTCAGGCTTTAAGGTGCAGTTTGAAGTATCAGATAACAACAGCTGTATCAATGCATCATCAACCAATGAGATTGCGTCCAACATCGCGAATATCTACCGCTCGGGTGTAACGCAATCAGGATGCGATGCATCAAACGAGTACAACTCGAATAACTGCTATCCGGCAGGATCAGGCTTCTTTAGTGATCTCTCCTGCACACAGGATGGCGGAAGCTGCTCAGGATCTTCAGACACAACAATTACGGTAACGTGCACCTTTGGGTTGTGGTTTAACGCCGATCCGACGGATGCATCCACGCCATGGACAGCACAAAACTGGCTCGCTTCAGTTCGTGCAACCGATGACAATGCCACAACGAGCCCGCTCACAGAGGCCACAACGGGTAATGAGCTGGTAAGCTTCCTTGCCTTTGATGTTTCTCAGACAACGGTGGCGTTCGGTTCACTCGAGCCGGGTCAGTCGAATGATCCGATTTCGGCTACAACAACGATGCAGGCGATCGGCAATGTTGGTCTTGATCAGGACGTATATGGCGACACTATGTGTACAAACTGGACCGCGCCTGACTCCTGCGACTCGGGCGGTATCAACAACGCATCGGAGATTGCCGTATCGTTCCAAAAAGTGGCATTTGCAACCTCTACGTCGTACGCGGCAGCAACGACACTCACGGGATCTACCTCGCCAACCTCACTTTTGGTAAATGTCCCGAAGACAACGGCCACCTCGAGCTTGGCGCAGCGCAACACATACTTCGGTATTCAGGTTCCGATTACCATTACGCTCGCTGGCAGCTATACCGGTCAGGATACGATTGTCGGTAAGGTCAGTAACTTTACCAACTGGTAAAGCACAGTTAGTACCAGAATATCCAGTAAACACTGGATGAAATGGGGTACTCCCGTGATACTATTGAGACCATGATGTCACAGCCGTGGCGGCTATTAGTACTGCGCGCCCCAATCGTTGCACTCATTGTCGCGGCAATCTTTTTTGGCTGGTTCCATACCGCGTCTGCCGGCTTCGGTATTACGCCTCCATATGTGCGAAACGATCGTCTCACAAGAGGAACGGTCTATGAGCAGCGCATCACACTTGTCCGCTCTGATCCTATCGACGAATTGAAGGCGGAGATCAGTATGAATATCCCAGGGGTTGAGGCGTGGTTTTCTGTAGATAAAGGAAACCAGTTTATTCTCCCGGCGGGCGAGACACAGGTTCCAATTGTGATTTCCGTACGTGTTCCTGCGGATGCGGAATATATGAAGCATCAGGGAACAATCCGCATTCGAACATCGTCTTCGGGGGAGCAGCCGAGCGGGGGCGTCTCGATTGCACTTGGTGCACAGATTGACGTAGCGATTGAAGTTGTCGACAAGATCTACGATTTCAACGTTCGTCGTATTCGTACGGCAGACCTGGAAGAAGGGCGAACGAAGTGGGGACTCTTCTTCCCGGCAAAGATCCGATTCTTTATGACCATCGAAAATACGGGTAATGCTGTGTTTGGTCCCACGCAGGTGCGTCTCGATATTTATGACACGCAGGTAGAACAGCTGCTTGAGACGACGGTGAATACAAATAAGATTGAGCAGATTGATCCGTTTGCAATCAAGGAAATTTTGGCCGAGATACCGACGCGACTACCCGCCGGCAGATACACGGCAAAATACACAATTTATAAGAACGATGAGGTTGCGCAGCAAAATCAAATAAATCTTTCGATCGCGGCAATCGGTGCGGTGCAGGGATATACCGGGTACGGCTTTGAAGGGCTTTCGACCGCCGATAAAACAAAGGTAGCGATTGTGGTGGGTACGCCGCTCCTTGTACTTATGATCCTTATCGCGATCCTTATCATCCGGCGCAGGCGGCGCGCGCGAGGCGCGCCTGTACCGCCGCGCTTCCGATAAGGGACGCCATGTTGAAGAAACATCTTGCGATACCAAGCGTAATTATCGCGGCATCTCTCATATGCTCGGCTACCATCCATACCGTAGCGGCATGGGATCTCCAAACCTCGGTAACCATTTCCGTATGCGGTGATGCGTTTGTAAGTGCGGGAGAAGTATGTGATGACGGTGTTGGGTTCAATGTGGGAGGGTATGGATCAACAACAGCTGAGCGGCATTGCAATGCGGGATGTCAGTCGTTTGCCGAGTACTGCGGCGACGGCGTATTGCAGGCTCGTTTCGGTGAGCAATGTGATGATGGCAATGTGGTGGCAACAGATCTCTGCTCGCTCACGTGTAGAACGCTCGCTCCTGCGGGTTCGACTGTTGTCGGGTCGCCCTCGGTCGGATCAACGCCGTTTATCTCAGGCGCTACGCCTGGAAATATAAATGCCGCCAACGAGACCCGTGTTGTGCTTCGTGGTAAGGCGTACCCACTGAGTACGGTCAATATTCTGCTTGACGGCAAGGTAAAGGGCACGGTGCAAGCTGATGCAAATGCTGATTTCTTGTTTTCGACAACCGATATCACACCAGGCACCGCAACATTCGGATTTACGGCAAAAGATAAAAATGGACTCGAATCAATAACGACTTCGGTTGTTTTTGATGTTGCACAAAGCGCCGTTTCGACGGTCGCAAACGTCTTTTTCCCGCCAACCATTGCGGTGTCGGAGCGACAAATTCCGAAAGGTGAGCCGCTCACGGTTTCGGGTGCATCTGTGCCAACTGCTACCGTCGTGAGCGAAATTAAAGGAAAGGAAAAGACGAATCTTGACGCAACCGTGGACGGCACGGGTGCATGGTCTATTCGTGTGGACACTGCGTCGCTCGATGACGGCCTGCACACGGTTAAAGCCTATTTCAAACAGCAAACGGGCGTACAAAGCGGTTTCGGTAAATCCATATCATTTTCCGTCGGTGAAGGGGCGTTCGCTGACACCGGATCGCCCGACCTGAACGGCGACGGAAAGGTAAATCTGGTGGACTTCTCAATCTTTCTCTTGAAGTGGCAAACCGATGACATACAGAGCGATTTCAACAGCGATGGCACAGTGAATCTGGGCGATTTCTCGATCATGTTGTTCAGCTGGACAGGCTGATAATGCCGGGCAAAAACTCGGTATACTGTAGCTATGAAATTTCAGGCATTGGTCCTCTGCGCTATCGCTGCGATGGTTCCGTGGAGTGCGTCTGCCGCATCTCTGTACATCACGCCGCAGTCGGCCACTAAGGGGCTCACAGACACGTTTATAGCCGAAATTCGTCTCGATAATGCGAACGAGTGCATTAATGCGGCTCATGTGGAAGTGCGGTATCCGACCGACGTGCTGCGCGCGGTAGATTTCAGTAAAGGAGGCTCCATTCTTTCGCTCTGGATCGAGGAACCTAAAATTGATGTGGAAACAGGTGTTGTTACCTTTTCCGGCGGCATTCCCGGCGGATACTGCGGCCGCATCCAGGGTGACCCGGTGCTCTCAAATGTGGTGGGTAAAATCGTGTTTACCGTTGTAGGTACCGGCGCGAATACTGCTGATCTTGCACTTGCCGACACATCCGTGGTGTATCTGAATGATGGCGCGGCTACCAAGGCGCCGCTCACGCTTGCGGGCGCAACGTATGCGATCGTTGACACCCCGCAGCAAGCTGAGAATCCGTGGCTTGCAGAAGTGGGCGAGGACACGATTCAGCCCGATCCGTTTGTGATAACCGTTGAGTCAACACGCGGGGTGTTTCGCGGTAACTATTATGCCGTTTTCTCTACCGTTGATAAGCAGAGCGGTATCGATCACTACGAAATCCTGGAACAGGGCGTGTGGCAGCGCGTCACATCTCCGCACGAACTGCGTGACCAGTATCTACGAGAAGGGGTGCAGATAAAGGCGATTGATAAGGCGGGGAACGAGCGTATTGGAGAGTTTGTCGAAGGGTCGCAAGCTCCGCGTGTCCCGCGGGAACTTGATTACTCGCTCTTAGCGCTGGCTCTCTTTGCATTGTTGCTCGGAGGCGGATATGCATGGTTCCGGTATCGCCGAAACCAGCCCGTAACGCCTGATGCATGAAGCACACACTCTTTGCGCTCATAGGAATTGCCGTTCTCTTACCGTCTTTTGTGAGTGCTGCGGACGGAGAACTCTTTATTTCGCCTTCAAACGGTACGTATCAGATTGGTGACGAGTTCGAAGTGCATGTTCGAGCTGACACCGACGGTGAACGTATAAATGCCGCAGAGGCGGATGTTTCGTTCAATCCTGCTGCGCTTATGGTGACAAAAATTTCGACCGAAGGATCCATTTTGGGTTTATGGCCCACGCCGCCGGAATATTCAAACGTAAAAGGCACGATACGCTTTTCCGGTACGGCAACAGAGAGCTACTCCGGCGTGGAGGGTGAGCTCATTACCATTCGTTTTATGGCACTGGGAAATCTACCCGGTGATGTTCGTATCGAATCAGGCGCCATCATTGCGAACGATGCTCGTGCGTCAAATATTGTGACCAACATGCGCTCGGCGCTGTATACCATTACGCCACGACAGGCAGCTCCGAACGATATTCCCGTCGAAACATCAACCACGAGTGACCCGAGTGTGGAGATGCAGCCGGAGGTAAAGGGTGTTTCGCTCACTGTTCCCCACATTGCGGGATATGACGATGTTGTTTCGATTGGGGAGCGTATCGTTTTGCAAGGTTCGGGTGCGCCGGATTCCCGCATTGCGGTCTTGTTGCAGTTCGAGAACGATGCGCCAAAAGAAAGCACGGTACTCACGACGCGTGATGGTTCGTTTACCTATGTCTCATCCGAACCGGCAGAGGAGGGTGTCTACCGTGCCTGGGCTGAGGCGCGTGAAGGGGCTGAGGTATTTGCATCCGCCAAGGTTATTGTGACGGCAAAACGCGAGGGGTACCTTGCCGCTGCGGTTGCTGCTGCGCCCCTGATGTCACTCGTACTCCCGTACCTGCTCCTACTGATTGCGGCGGGGTGCTCACTTGGCTACATGTACAACCGTCGCATTCGTTCTACGGCTGGCGCATCCGAGTAAAGAAGATTGAAATATCGGCGAGCGTATTTGCGCCGTCGCGATCAAGGTCGAAACGAGCGGTATACGGGCCTAATATTTGAATCGCAATTATCGAAAGGTCAACGACGTTGACCTTTCCGTCGTCATTGAAGTCGATGGATGGCGGCGACAGTGTTTCAGTGTTCATGCGCGAACCGCCGCCGGCAGCTACTGTTTCTGATTGCGGAGTGTCGTACGTGAGTGTGCGCTTTTGTGACGGAACCTCAGTTCCTTTTCCGTCCGCCGCGAGTACGATGACATCCTTGAGTGACAGCTCAGACGTTCCACCTTTTTTAAATCGCACCGAAAGTGTCACGATGGTGCCCATGCCGGAGAGGCCGGTCTTGTTCGTGGTTCCTCCGGAAAAGTGAACCTCACCCGCAGATTCCTTGATTGTAGTGTCCTCGGTCCATAGATCGAGGAACGAATCCGCTTTACTGATTCCGACCACCTCAATACGATCCTGCGGATAAAGAATGGTGGCGCTGATCGCATTTACCGGCGTCTTTGTGTTAATGCGGAGGTCTATCTCCGAGACGCTGCCGACCGCTGGTGTTGTGCTTGCGTGCGGTATGAAATAGACAACGGTCTCATGGCCGAGTGAGGCCGCACTTCCCGCCATAAGCGTAACGATTGATCCGCCGCGGTTTATGAGAACAGTGGTCGATGCAATAAGAAGCACAAGAACTGCTATCGCATGCAGAATACCGAGATCGTGGATAAACTCGGCTATCTTTCTATACATGAGAAAATAGTAACACTAGCGCACGATCGCAGGGGCACTGATTTGCAGGGGGGTGTTTACACCGATAACTGTGGTCGTGGAGACGTAGTTTTCTCCATGCACCGTCATCACGCGTACTGCCGGCGTCTCGTCGAGCCAGACATCTACGCTTCCGCGTCCGATTCGATTGAGAAGCGAACGAAGGGTGCCGCCACTCACATCTGAGGCTGTGTCCGAAAGTTCAAAGCGGTATCGGAATAGGCGCACGCCTTCGATGACGAACTCCTGAGGTTTCTCGAGTAGCCGAAGATATTTACCATTGCCGGAAAAGAGCGCAAGGTTGTTAAGAACCGGTCCGTGTACGGCAATATCGGTGAATTCAGCGGGGATAGTCCCACCTGTAAATTGTCTCCACTCGGCGCTATAGGGAATCGATTCTCTGAGCAAGGGGCTCTCTGTGTCAATGCGGAGGTACACGTCGTCTCCGATCGAGATGTTTTCAAGCGTAAACGAGTGCGATTCGATCCTCCCGCGCGCATTCGGGATCTGAAGTGTGGTAGTCGCGAGCGACGCGTACCGTTCATTGCGGAGATCGAGCAGATACGTACCTGAAACCGTCATATCGCGGTCAGAGAAGCGGGTGCGCGTCTCAACCGCCATTTCGTATGATCCAAGTGCCTGAACGGCTTTGAGCGCACTCAGCATGCGGTTGTCGAGCTTGGGAGGTGCGGTAAGCAGGACGTACGAATAGCCGACACCGATCAGCGTGGCTGCCACCAGTGTTATGCCAATTGAGAAGCTTCGTCGAGAGGAGTTCATGGTCGGTTCTGAGCATTATAACCCACATATGAGCGGGTTTTTGAGGCTGACTTTCTCAAAAATGAGTGTTTTCCGAGGGTACGCATGAGTGTTCGATCCCGAAAAGGTCTCGAGAGTTATACACATGAAAAAATTGGCTAAAAACAAAGGAAATATACACTTAAGCCATGGGGATCTCGACCCTCGAGATTCACTAAATCCAAAAAAC
This sequence comes from uncultured Candidatus Saccharibacteria bacterium, assembly GCA_964628005.1. GTDB lineage: Bacteria > Patescibacteriota > Minisyncoccia > Phycocordibacterales > UBA2100 > UBA10103. The sequence continues at coordinate 8,336 of CAZVMJ010000014.1, forward strand.
TCGACCCCCGAGAAAGCAGTATGATGACCAAAAAAGAAGAATACATATCACTTCGCGAAGCCGCAGCGATTTCCGGATACTCGCCGGACTACGTAGGCCAGCTCATTCGCAGCGGTAAGCTTCCGGGTAAACAGGTGTTCGCAAACGTTGCATGGATGACAACGCCGGAGGCTGTGCGCGAGTACATGGAGCAAAAGGGTAAGTCGCTCCCGAAGGATTCCGATCGAGCGTCCGTTCTTTCAGTAATTGAGCGAGAAATTGAGTCGCCGCGCCTCGTAAAGCGCCTCGCGTTTGCGCTCATTATCGTGTGCGCATCGTTCATGGTGCTTCTTTTCTATGTCTTTTCCACGGCGCTTGACCAGCGTCTCAATCAACGGGCGCTTGAGCGCCTCGAACAGAGGTCCTGATCATCATGAATCATTTCACACGCTCATGGGTAAGCATGCAGCAAACAGTTTCGCGAGGAATCGCGGTTTTTCTGTTTGTTGTTGCGCTTATGGGTGTGTTCGCTTCAACAGCGTCTGCTGCAGCGGGAGTTCCGAGAATCATGAACTACCAGGGCAGACTTATGAATGCAGGCGGGACACTGCTGGGTGGATCGGGTACTGAGTACTGCGTTAAATTTTCTCTCTATGACGACGCGACGGTTGGCGGACCGGACACAAAGTTGTGGCCGTCCGGTTCGCCGTCGACAATGACAGTAACGGTACGAAACGGCATCTTTAATGTGGGTATCGGCGACACGGGTGCGGGAGGCGATGTGCTGGATTTCAATTTCCAGGACAACGATGCAACGTATCTCAATGTGCAGGTTGCAACCAAGGTTGGTGCTACGTGCGCGCCAGGTGACGGTGCGGAAAGCTTTGAAAACCTTTCTCCGCGTCAGCGCGTTACTGCTGCGGGATACGCAGTGAATTCCGCAACAGTAGGCGGATACACGGCGGCACAGCTGATGGCAAATTCGTACTCGACGACCTCGGCTGCATATAATCTCTCTACGTACGACAAGGGGTACTTCTTCTCAACGACCTCCGTTACATTCTGGGATTCACTGCAGTACCGCTGGGCTACGACGAGCTCTGACGCATGGTTTGCGACTCGAACGACCGACGATCTTGCGCAGGGTGTTTCGAACCTCTACTACTCCAATACACTCGTCAATGCGTTTGTCGGAGGATCGTCGACGATTGCGAAATCATTCACAAATAATACGTTCACGGGCGTTAACGCATTCCAGAATGACACAACGCTCACCAATGCAACAACGTCCAACTTCAACATTTTG
>CAZVMJ010000015.1:0-9484 GCA_964628005.1 uncultured Candidatus Saccharibacteria bacterium
GTGGATGTGCTCGCAAAGATCGGCATCCCTCATCACATCGTCGCGTTCGGTGTGCAGATCTACGATCACCTGCCGGGAAAGCGTAGCGACTACCCGGAGGATCTGCATCGTCGGGCGATCATCGCCCGCGACCTCACGATGATCCCCGTGGAGTTCATCTTCCGGGCGTACCTTGCGGGCAGTCTGCACGCAACGTATGTGCGCGGCGGAGCTCCCAATCCGTACGGCATCGATCTTCCCGACGGACTCGTGTTCATGAGTCCGCTGGAGCCGCCGGCGTTTACGCCGACGGATAAATCGGAGACTGATGATCCGATGCTCAGCTCAGTGGCACGGGAAGCCTATCCAGAAGCAACGGACATGGCGGCACGTGCGTTTGATGTAACGCGCGCGCACCTTCGTGCCTCAGGGTTCGAGCAGATCGATGCCAAGTTCGAGCTCGGGTTCGACGGCGAGCGCGTGGTGCTTGCCGACGAGCACTCATTCGACAGTTCGCGTGTGTGCGAGCTGTCTGATGTTCGACCGGGACACATGCCGCAGTGGTACGACAAGCAGATCGCGCGCGATGCTGCTGAGCGCATGTGGGGGACAGGGCCGCGTGTTCCGCTCTCGTTTCCAGACGAGGTGATTTGCGGCCTTGTGCAACGCTACGATTCGGCCTTCGAGCGCATCGTGGGTATGTCGCTGGATTTCTACCAAAGCCGGCGGCTCGACGTTCCCCAGAAGGGGTAACGATCGGACTATGATCTTTCGGGTATCGGGGGCGTCTCGCGACGCCCCCGATTTTCGTTTGGTATACTGAAGACTCTCTCGTTACAAGCTAAGCTACAGCTCATGTCGCTCGGCCACCACTAGAGAATCAAGCCTCCCATTCGGGAGGCTTCTCGATGTAGTATTCATCCATGGCGCAGCTGCAAGAATATAAAGAGAAGCCTGGCGCATGTGCAGAATGCGGCAATAGTCCGGTGCATCATTTTGAAACGTATTGTTCCAGCACGCTCTCCGTCTGGTCTTCAAAGATGTCTCGTCGGCGCGGATCGGGAATCTTTGGTTTGTTAAACCGAATGAATGACGTGTTGTATGGGTATGTTGAACCGCTCTTTTTTGTCTTGATGGCCTCATTTCCAGGAGCGCGATTTTCACACGATGTAACGCGTGCGCGTACATTTCGCTCACAAGTGATATGGGAAGAGGCACAACGCCGCGGGATTCATATGGAACAACTGGTTTTCTGGGGGCTCTACACAGACATCTATCGTGCGCGCGTGAGAGGGGAGAATGTGTACTTCATCAGTATCCCCATTCCGCCTGAGCGCAAGCGCGACAGTGCGGAGTGGATGGACGATAAGTTGATCGTTAAGAAAATTCTCAACGAGGCGGGTGTACGCACACCGACGGTGCGCTCTGTGACCACGCTCGAGGCAGCCCGCGCCGCCTTTCGTGAAATTGGCGGAGCCGTTGTGGTGAAGCCACAGGCGGGATCGCGCGCACGACATACAACCGTGAACATTTCGAACGAGAGAGAGCTCGATCGCGCTTTTCATGTAGCGCAGCAACTGTGTCGATATGTTGTGGTTGAAGAATATCTCAGCGGCGGAGTGAGTCGCGCTACGGTGGTTGCAGGAGAGCTTGTTGGCTTTCTGTACGGCCTGCCACCTCAGGTGACGGGGGACGGTGTGCGAACGATCACGGAGCTCATCGAAGAAAAAAATGCCAATAAACCCGAGCGAGTTTCTGATGTGGTACTCACCGCTGAACATATAAAGTTTCTTAGAAGCATGGACATGGACGCACAGAGTGTGCCGGAGCGGGGTCGCGTGGTAGCACTTACGCACCACACCGGCAGGCTCTTCGGTGGCTCCACCCGCGAGATGCCGAACGAGATACATCCGAAACTTCGTGCCTACGTGGAGAAAGCGGCACAGACAATCGATACGCCGCTCGTGGGCTTTGATCTCATCGTGGAAGATCCTGAACGCGATCCGGATGAACAGCGGTGGGGAATTATTGAGGCAAACAGCCTACCGTATATCGATTTGCACTACCTCCCACTCATTGGTTCACCCACTATCGTCGCGGCTCGCGTGTGGGATTTGTGGAGCACGAGCACATCCTAGCGGTATACTTTCATCATGCTTCAGCTCCTACCGATATTGGCGGCGGCTCTGGTGCCGATGCTCGTGGGTTCGGTTTGGTATCGGCCCGGCGTATTCGGTACGACATGGATGAATCTGAAACACATTACGCCTGACATGGCAGACAGTGCGGCGCGGCGAGCCTACAGCTCCACCTTCCTGCTTCTTGCCTGCGGTCTCGCGTGTTCGCTCGTGCTTGCGTATGTACTCGGCGCGCTTCGCGTGACGCTTTTTTCCGAGGCTGTATTGATTGCGTGTGTGCTGTGGCTCGGATTCACGATCCCGACATCCATCGGGCGTATCGTCTGGGATCACGCGCCGCTGAAGTTGTATTTTATTGAAACAGGACAGTGGCTGGTATCGCTTATTATTATGTCACTCGTATTGGTGTTCTGACATGAAAAAGTTTCTCACCGGCTTTGCCGTAGCAGGTATCGTACTTATCGGGTTTACGTGGTGGGTCACCGAGGTACGCGCGCCTGAAAGTGTGCCGACGCACGTGAAGGAAATCCGCACGGGATCGACAACGGTTTCAGTTCGCATCGCAGACACACCGGCACTTCGCGAGCGGGGTCTTTCGGGTACACAGCCGCTTTCAGGGAACGACGGTATGTTGTTTATTTTCCCGGTTGATGATTTTCACTCATTTTGGATGAAAGATATGTTGTACCCGATCGACATGATCTGGCTCGATGCGCAAAAACGCGTGGTACATGTGGCGGCAGATGCACAGCCTGCGGGGTACCCGAGTGAAGTATTCCGGCCGAGTACCCGAGCACGATACGTGCTCGAAGTGAACGCCGGGTGGGCGAGCGATCACGGTGTGGTAATCGGATCGCAATTTGAATGGAGCGACTAAGCGTGTGACCCGGCGACGAAACCCGTTGACCAGCAGATTTGCAATGAGAATCCGCCTGACGGACGGTCGATGTTCAATAGATCGCCGACAATAAATAGGTTGTCGTATTTGCGTGAGCGCATTGTTTTGAAATCAATATCATCGAGCGATACGCCGCCGGAGGTGATGATTGCCTTATCAAGACCGAGCAGGCTATCTACAGTGAGTGTCATACCTTTGATACAGCGCACGAGCGCGAGACGCTCTTCGCGACGCACGCTGTGCCCGAATGTGTCCGCGTTAATTCCGGCGAGCGCGAGCAGTGGGACAACAAGTGGCGAGGGGAGAATATCACTGAGACTGTTTTTTACCATCTTATTTCCTTCGGTTCGCAGATGGGTGTGCACCATTTCATTCACCTTGTCCGGACCCATATCAGGAAGAATATCGAGCGAAAGAGTGACCGTGCCGTATTGGAGAAGTTCTCCAATAGCGCGACTGAAATTCAGAATACCGGGACCGGAAAGACCGACGTGGGTAAAGAGTACTTTTCCGATGCGCGATTCCTGCTTTACGCCATCGAGGAATGCGGTAATTTTTGCATTCGGTAGCGAAACGCCAGCGAGGCGATGTACCCAGGCATCGTGCGAAACCAGTGGCACAAGTGCGCCCGTGGTGTCACTCACTGCATGAGAGAGTTTAGTAAGCCACCGAAACCCGTCGCCGGTAGAGCCGGTTTCGGGGCGTGATACACCGCCTGTTGCAAGAATGACGGATCGTGCATGGATCTGCATGCCGCCTTTGAGTGTGATCTGTGTAATGCGCGAACCCTCGGACGCAATGTGTTGTACTGCGGCATTTGTACGCACTGTTACTCCGTGCTCGCGCATGTATGCCACGAGTACATCGTGTACGGATTGCGCTTTGTGTGTTTCCGGGAACACGCGCTGTTCTTTTTCGGTAACGGTAGGCATGTTGCGCTTGTGAAAGAACGAAAGTGTATTTTCAACATTCCACTGGGCGAACGTAGAGGCCAGATACTTTCCACCCTCTTTGAAGCGGGCCAGGATGATTCTGTTATCCGGCTCGTTGTTGGTGACGTTGCAGCGCCCGCCGCCGGTAATGAGGAGTTTCTTTCCGAGTATCGGATTCTTTTCAAGCAATATGACGCGGAGGCCGCGCTCTGCAGCCCTTCCAGCTGCCATCATGCCCGCAGGCCCGCCGCCAATAACGGCCACATCGAATGTTTCGGGAGTCGTTTCCACGCGGGCATCGTAGCATAAATTTGCATATTTCTTTGACCGTGGGATAATAGCGGCCTGCAATAGGCAGTCGCTGGTGCGGAGGCGCCAGAGGAAAGTCCGGACACGCCCATGCTTCTATAGAAAACATGGAGGACGGTAGCGGGTAACGCCCGCCGGGGTAATCCCAGGGATGCGAACAGAGACGTCTGAGCCGAGAGGCGAGGACACCTCGCAAGAGGTGAGCTCGTGCGGAAACGTGCGAGGTGCAACGGCTAAAATCCTACCTGCGTGCAAGATCGTGCTTGTCTCAACCACGCGTGGAGATAAGAGAATCGCTCGAGGTGGCCGGTAACGGTCATCCCAGATACATGATTGTCGTCGCAGCGATGCGATACAGGATCCGGCTTATTTTGCAGATGACACAACCGCCCGAAAGGGCGGTTGTGTGCGTTTTGGATGCGCAATACGCGGCTTGAAATCGCGGTTATTTTCCACAAGCGACCCGTGGGCACGTGCTACAATTTTAGCTACTTATTTCCCGTAACTGCAATCATGAACACGCACCACGCCATGCCGTATGACATTGTGGGAGGCGCACCAGCGCACCCTGCAAAATTATCCACGCTTGATCGAATCGCGCAGACGCTTTTGCTCGCGCTCTTTGCGCTCATCCCTTTCATCTTTATCCCGCTGCAGTGGCTTTCCGCGCTGCAAAGCAAGATGATCGTTGCGTCCCTCGTACTCGGTGCAATTGCGGTTTTGTGGACGATTGCGCGCGTTGTAGAAGGGGGCGGAAAGTTGCCGTGGAACATGCTCTTTGGTGCCTCGGCACTCCTGCCGATCGTCTACGCATTCTCTGCGGCAATGAACGGATTCAGTGCGACATCGCTTGCTGGTACCGGAGTTGAAAGCGATACGCTTGCAATCATTTGTCTTGAATTCGCGGCGCTTGCGCTCACCGCCATGGTGTTTGCCGGTCGGGAACACTCGGTTACGCTCGCGTTTCGAAGCTTCATTGGTGGCATGCTCGCGCTTCAGGTTGTGCAGTATTTTCACATTGCATTTCCATCAGTTTCACTCGGCGGCGTGCTTGCGGCGGAAACAGGTAATGCGCTCGGCACGTGGCACGAGTTTGTCATGCTCATGGGCTTTGCGCTTGTCGCATCCATTGCACTGGTTCGTTCGGTGGTTGCAGAGGGTGTGTGGCGATACGCGGTCATCGCGTTGGGCGTGCTTTCTGTGCCACTCCTTTTCATTGGTAACTTCTTCGATGTATGGATTGCAGTTACGGTCGCGCTCGCCGTTTTGCTGATCGTGCGATGGTACCAGTCGGGCTCTGCGGTCTCCCTTGGTCGTGTACGCGCTGAATGGGTGATTGTTGCAGCGATAGTTGTTGCACTTGTGGGTACGTTTTTCGGTACCATAATTACATCAAAGCTTCCTGAGCGAATTGCGGTTGTGCAGGTTGAGGTTCGTCCGTCCTGGCAGGGTACGTTCCAGATCGGTGAACAATCGCTCGCAAATCCGAAGGCGTTCATTTTCGGAACCGGTCCGAATACATTCGTACGACAGTGGGGTCTCTACAAGCCTGTTGAAGTGAATCAGACACCTTTCTGGAATGCTGATTTCAACGTGGGCGTGGCACCGATCCCAACCTCGTTCATTACCACCGGAGTGCTTGGTGTGATTGCATGGCTCGTTTTCATTATTGCAGTGCTCTGGACTGTCGTTGGCCTCTGGGTGCGACGCGCTGAAAAAGCGCTTTCCGGACGTGTGCTCGCGCTTTCAATCGCGGTGGTGTACATGCTCGCGTTCCACCTCTCCTCGATTCCCGGTACGTCCATCGGGCTCATTATGTTCATGCTGGTGGGCTTGCTCATCGCATCAATTACTCCGGCGTACCTGCGTAATAAGGAGGTATCAATTGCCGGCGGTGACTGGAAGAATGCGGTTGCAATTGTGTGCATCGGTTTGGTAGCGCTCATCTCGCTTATCTCGGCGATAGGAGTTTTCCGTGCAGTGCTGGCCGATACGATGATTAACCGCGCAATCGTGCAGTACAACGCGACAAAAGATCTGCAAAAATCCTCGGATCTCATTGCGCTCTCGCTCTCAATCCAGCCATCCAATGATCGCGCGCACCGTGCAGCCGTTGAGCTCGGGTTGCTGAAGCTTCAGCAGATCATTGCAGAAAATGCGCAAGACCAGGCCGCTCAGAAGCAAGCCTTGCAGGGCACGCTTGAGCAAACGATTAAGCACGGTCTTACCGCGGTGGAGGTGAATAGTCGTGACTACCAGAACTGGTTGCAGCTCGCCGCACTCTACTCGCAGCTTGCCGGTGCTCAGATTGAAGGTGCATACGACAATGCCCGCGCTGCATATGTGCGCGCGCAGGCAGAGAACCCAACGTCGCCGTTGCCGTTCCTCAATATTGGCCAGCTGGATGCGATTCAGGGTAACTATGCGTCGGCTCTAGAAAATCTTGGAAAGGCAGTGCAGTTGAAGCCGGACCTTGCGTCTGCCTACTACCTCGCGTCTCAGATTTATGTTGCACAGGGGGATGCCCAGAACGCCCTTCGTGCAGCCGCAGAGACAGCGCGATACGCGCCGAATGATCCGCTTGCGTGGTACAACGCCGGTGCGATCGCATACGCTGCGGGCGGATTCCAGGATGCATCGATTGCAATGCAGCAGGCGCTTGCGCTGCAGCCGCAGTATGCAAACGCGATGTACATTCTCGGTTTGGCGCTGTACCAGTTGAAGGATATTCCGAATGCGATCACGGTATTCACGGCGCTCTATCAGCTCGATCCTCAGCCGGTTGTCGAGCAGATCATCACAAATCTAAAGGCGGGTAATCCGATTGATCAACAGCAGGGCGTGCAGCAGGAAGCGGCTCCCGCGCCGGAAGCAGCACCGAAAAAGAAGTAATACATCTCACGCAGCGGCGCCCAGGAGGCGCCGCTGCAAAATGTGAGATACGATCACTATGATGATTGCAGACAGCGCACGAACAGCGGCGGAACGGGCACGTGTAGCACTCCGGTTCCTCTCAAGCGAAGTTCGCGGCCTTCAGGCCGCGGCTTCCGTTTTGGCGCTGAGCGCGTTGCTCTCCTCGCTCCTCGCGCTCGTGCGCGATCGATTACTCGCGCATGCGTTCGGGGCGTCCACTACGCTCGATATCTACTACGCGGCATTTCGTTTGCCCGATCTTATCTTTGTGGCGCTTGGGGCGCTTGTATCGGTGTACATGATCATCCCGGCGCTCTCGAAGCGCGATGATGCAGAGCAGCGAAATTACATCGATACGATTGTCAGCGGTTTTTCCATAGCATCAGTCGTCATTTGCACGATTGCGGCGCTCCTTGCGCCATGGCTTGTGCGCATGCTTTTCCCGCAGCTTACGCTACAGGGCTTTGATGACGAGATCACCGCGCTCACGCGCATCATGCTGTTGCAGCCGGTACTGCTCGGGCTTTCGAATATTCTGGCCGCCATTACGCAGGCGCGATACCGATACGCCTTGTATTCGCTCTCGCCGCTGCTCTACAACGTGGGCATTATCGGAGGTGTGATCTTTCTGTATCCAACGCTCGGCTTGCCGGGTCTTGCGTGGGGGGTGCTCCTGGGAGCCTTTATGCACATGCTCGTACTGTTTCCGTCTGTTGTCGGGGACGGGTTCTTCACGCGTACACCCCGACTCGTTGAGCCGCGCGCACTGATTGAGACGGTCAGCATTTCTTTACCGCGCGCGCTCGCGCTTTCCATGAATCAGATCACCGTTATTGGCCTTACGGCGCTCGCCGGTTTTCTCACGAGCGGATCAATTGCCGTCTTTATGTTTGCCTACAATCTGCAGGCGGTGCCGCTTGCCATCATTGGTGCATCGTATTCCGTAGCAGCTTTTCCGACGCTGGCGAGCGCGATATCAAAAGGGCAACGTGATGAATTTATCTCCCTCATTTCAACAGCGGCAAAGTATGTGCTGTTCTGGTCGCTCCCCGCGACGGCGCTCATTATCGTGCTTCGTGCCCATATTGTGCGCGTCATTCTCGGTTCGGGAAATTTTGACTGGACCGACACGCGACTCACGGCCGCAGCGTTTGCGCTGTTTAGTCTCTCGCTTGCTGCGCAGGGAATTATGCTGCTCGTGGTGCGCGGTTACTACGCGGCGGGACGTACCTTCGTACCGTTCCTAGTTTCATTTGGGGTCATGGCGGGCACGGTGATTTTGGGCAGTGTAAGTATCTTTGCACTTCAGGCGGAGGTGGTGCGCCATGTCGTGGAGCGTGCGCTTCGCGTTCAGGATCTGCAGGGCACTGCGGTGCTTGGACTGCCATTTGTGTATGCGATTGTCACAATCGCAGGCTGTATCGCGCTCATGATTCATTTTGAGCATCGCTTCCGCGGCTTTCTCGGCTCGCTTCTTCGGCCCTTTTCAGAAGCCTTGCTCGCAGCGCTTGCGGCCGGATGCGGAACGTATCTGTTCCTCTTTTTTGCGAGTTCTGTGGTGGTGCCATCCACGTCGGTATCGATCTTTCTGCAGGGGCTTTCCGCCGGTCTATTTGGGATCCTCATGGCGGTGATTGCATACTTCGCGACCGCGAGCGTTGAGCTACGGGAGGTATTTGCTTCCATTCGAGCGCGCATTTGGCGCGGCGCTGCAGAAGAGGGTAATGTGGTGGCTTCCGCCGAAGAACATGGCACGCTCTAGCCTAAAGGCCGCCTGATTGCTATAACGGAACGACCAATCGGTGTGCCGGAGAGGGATTTTCCGGAATTGAGCGGCGAGCTGAAATACGGCACACAATCGACACTATGTCTCAAAACATTCGAAACTTTTCCATCATTGCGCACATCGACCACGGCAAATCGACGCTTGCAGATCGAATGCTCGAAATAACGGGCACTATTGAAGCGCGACACATGCAGGCTCAGGTACTCGATCGCATGGATCTTGAGCGTGAGCGCGGCATCACGATCAAGATGCAGCCGGTACGCATGCGCTGGAACAAAGACGGACAGGACTACGTCATCAATCTTATTGACACGCCGGGTCACGTGGATTTTTCGTACGAGGTTTCGCGCGCGCTCACTGCGGTTGAGGGTGTGGTGCTTTTGGTAGATGCAACGCAGGGTGTTGAAGCCCAGACGCTCTCGGTGCTTGGTGTGGCGCAGTCACTGAATTTGCCGATTATTCCCGTTGTTTCAAAAATCGATGCGCCGGCAGCGCGCTTTGAAGACATTCGTACAGAGCTCGCCATGCT
>CAZVMJ010000016.1:0-9389 GCA_964628005.1 uncultured Candidatus Saccharibacteria bacterium
CAAAAGTGGAGCTGGTGTTTTTTATTGCTGCGGCGATTCGGTCTTTCGATTCCTCCACGGCCTTGTCGGGCAGTCCGACAATGGTGAACGCGTGAAGACCTTTTGCGATATCGCACTCAACTGAAACCTCGTGCGCATTCGGGAGCGCCGGTTGGGCGCTAAAGACGCGTGCAAACCCGGATTCGGGATTTTTTGACACCTCCCTATTGTACCTCTGTGTGTGAGCTCTTGCTCACGAACGAATGCATGTAGTGCGATACGTCTCCGGCAGCGCGGCACAGAAGGCCTGCTGTCGGGGCGTCCCCTCGCCGAAGAAGTAGCTCGAGCGCCCCGCAAGTATAGTAAGGCAATCGTGAGTGTCCGATTCTCGGGGAGCGCTCGAACAGATGCGAATCGCTTCACTCCATGCGTTTCGGTCTTCTTCAATGTGGGCGATTGCTACGTACTGCAGGCACATGCCCTGGTATTCATCCGGAAACTGGCTGCAGATTTTTTCACCCGTTGAGCTTTCGCTGAGCGTCTGGCGGCCGATCAAAACTGCAGCACTTCGAAAGCAGTTGTACTCCTCTTCCTCGTTTGGCTGATCGGCGCAGAATGCTGCAACACCCTCCCCGGACCGCAGCGATTCGCGGTAAAACGGCCAGCTCTCACGCAGGCACGAACCTTCATATCGCGAATCATCTGAAAACATGCCGCAGAACTCTCGCACTGTGGTTGTTGATGGCCGCACCGGCATTTGTTCGAGCATTAAGAAATCGTCCGGTTCGAGCGGTTGGAATATCTGCATGAAGACACCGTCTCGGCACATAAAGCCGTAATCGCCGCCTGCGACGACGCTCGTTCGTTCACACAATGAAAGCGCTTTGCGGATATGTGCGTCGGTGATGAATACATAGAGATGGCCCATGCCGTGTACACAAATACTGGTGTCGAGCGTTGTTGGTTTCCAGTCATCGTGTGGAGCGCACGCGCGGGTGAAATCGGGTATGCTCGCTTCGAGTGCGTCTTCGTCGAGCACATCGGCGCGAAATCGTCCGTTGATCACGCCGTGCACAAAACCGTTTGAGCACATACCGTCGCTCGGATTCAGTGGCATCGCCTGCATCCAGGCGTCCGGTTTTTCTTTCACAACGCGATCTCCCAGTTTATGTGCGAGTACGTGACAAAATTGATATTGCGAATCCATGCCTCGAATCTCGCGGATGACGTCAAAGACAAATGAAACGGGATACTTTGGATAGAGCTCGGGCACGACGCGCTCGTAGCAGGGATCGCGCTGCGTTTCCTTGGAGCATACGCTAACCACCTTTGCCGCCTGCGCACGGGGTGTCGCTTCTGCAGCGCGCTGCTTGAGTGTTATGTGTACCGCAAGACCTACGGTGCCCACCCAGATGGCACCGCCCAGAACCAGGAGTGCAATAAGGAGAATCTGTTGTGCGCGCACAAAAAAAGGATGAGACGAAAATCGTTTCACCCTTTTATTGTAACCTGCACTAGAGTTCGTCTGCGTGCTCGATGGTGGTTCGTGCTGCGGGATTTGCCCTGAGGCGGTCAAGGGGGATCGGCTCATTCGAGACCTCGCAAATTCCGTAGACGCCCTCGTCCATTTTCTCGAGCGCATCGATCACGTCACGGTGACGATCCTCGAGCTCTTCGACGAGCGGAACGTTATTTGAGAGTTCCTCGATCTGATCAGCGACATCGTTTGGATCGCTCTCCTCTCCTTCAAAGCCGATTGATGCACCCTGCCAGTCGCCGGTTTCGGTCTGCACGCGGCCGTGCGCCGCAAGCTCTTCCTCGAGGTTTTCCTTCTCGGTTTCGAGCGCTGCTCGCAATTCTTCTAAGTCAGATTGTGGAATCTTATGCATGGCACGAGTATAGCAAAGTGCCCATTCCCTACAATCGGCGCCCCGCCTGGAGACGACTCAGGATTTCAGTGAAGGTGTACGGGCTCTCTGCAATGATGAGCAGATCGCGGGTTGGGAATGAATAGTAGAGCTGTATGGCGCCGGAGTCGTCTTTCAGTGCGCGAACATCGTAGTTTCGCATGACGAGGTCACTAAAGGGGCGCTGAATCTGGAGCCCGTCCTGGCCAATCATGAGGCGCGGCACGGCAGTAAAGATCGGGGAAAGATCGCCGTTTATTGTTTTTTCCCAATTCAACATGCCATCGAACGCACGATCATATGCAGTAACCTGAATGACAATAATGGGTGCATTCTTATCGACGGTATGAAATCCAAAGAAGAAGTCGTCGCCAAGCGCTCGCATGAGAGCGTCCGGCGGATTTGCACCGATAGCCTTAAAGAATTCAGCGAGTGTTGCATTGCGTGTGGAAACAGAGCCATCGGCGCTTGATGTTGTTACTTTCGGGACGACATGCATCATGGCACCGAGCGCTCCCCCTACTTCACGACCCTTGGCGAGCGTTGATTTGATGGATTGTGGTGCATCATTCGGGATCGGGAAATCGAGCGTTTGTTCCGCAAATACCAGGGCGTCGTCTTTAATTTGAGCCGCGGGCGCCGATTGCAGCGTTGCGATGTAATAGACGCCTGCTATAGCACCCACACCTAATAACAGCAGGAACACAATGCTGATGATAATCGCAGGCGCCTTACTTGTGGGTTCAGGCGGTGTTTCGATACGCGCGGAACGCTTCTTCTCTTGTTCGAGAGCAACTGCGCGCACCACGGAAATTTTTTGATCACGCACGACCTGCTGAAGGTCTTGTTTGAGAGTATGTACCGGGACGATCGACATGTCCTCGTGAAAGACCTCCTGCTGCGGGACGTGTATCCCGGCGTCGGGTTGGGTGCCAGCGCTTCGCGGCGCGGATTCTTGCACAGGATTCTCCGTAATGCGGGCGGAAAGAACGGCGTCGAGGTCCTTCACTGGTGTGACTGGAGACGAGCGTTTCTTTTCTCCGGCAGGTGTGTAATCACGCTTTTCCGGTAGCTTAATACCCTCGAGAATCTTTGCCATGTCCGGGCGGTTTGGGTCAGGAACGGCAGCCGCGCGGGGCGGCTGCTTAACTAAGCCAACCTCGGCCTCAATCGCGTCTTGTGGCGGGATCACTGCATTGTTTGGCAGTGTTCGTTCGTGAGTGGTTGCGACCGGCTCTGGCGCAGCGGGCATCGAGAGGTCTTTTGAGTAGTCGGGCGGCGCTGGTACGGTGATCTCAATTTCCATTTCCGGGCGGGGTGGCATGACGGTGGTAACCGGCGGACCCGGGGGTACCTTGAGGGGTTCCGTGGGGACCACTGCCTGGTGCGGCATGATGTTTGATACCGGCGGATGCTTCGGTGCCAAAACAGGCGCGTCGGGTTGCCCCGGCGCGCCTGTCGGTTGAGACATCGGTGATGTCTTAGAAACGTCGCTGCCTGTTTTCTCGTCGGCCATGGTCTCGTCCATCGCCTTCCGACGGCGTGAGGCCCTTGCGGGCTGCCCACTCCGGATCGGCGGCTTTGATAGAGAGATTATATCGTCCTTTCTCGTCGATTTCCTTGAGTACGACAGGAACAACATCACCAATCTGTACCGCATCAGCAATGCTGCCGACGCGGAACGGTGCAACTTCAGATACATGTACGAGGCCGTCGGTGTTTGGGCCGATCTTCACGAATGCGCCGAAGTCCATCATGCGGACAACCGTGCCTTCGAATCGGTCACCCACCATAAATTCCCGTGTAAGATCAAGAATTTCTTTGAGCGCTGCTTCTGCCGCGCCGTCGCGACCCGTAATGAAGATCGAGCCGTCGTCTTCAATAGTAATGTCGTCTGCCTTGGTGCGATCCTTAATGCCGTTGATGGTTTTTCCTCCCGGTCCGATGACGAGGCCGATTTGATCAACCTTGACGTGCGTCGTTAGGATCTTCGGTGCGCGCGGAGAAATATCGGCACGCGGTTCCGGGATAGCGGTGGTAATGACATTCAGAATCTGCATGCGGGCCTTCTTTGCCTGTTCAAATGCTTTTGCGAGCACTGGAAGCGGTACGCCTTCGACTTTAACGTCCATCTGAACGGCAGTAACGCCGACTGAAGTGCCGGCAACCTTAAAGTCCATGTCGCCGTGATGGTCCTCGGGGCCCTGGATGTCGGTGAGTACTCGGTATTCACCTGCCTTCGCGTCTGACATCATGCCCATCGCAATACCTGCAACCGGTCGTGTGATCGGTACGCCGGCGTCCATCAGTGCGAGTGTTCCTGCGCAGGTAGATGCCATTGAGGTCGAGCCATTCGATGCGAGCGATTCTGCAACGATGCGGATGGTGTACGGAAAGACGTCTTTCGTTGGGAGTACTGCGCGCAGCGCCTTCTCCGCAAGTGCGCCGTGTCCGATCATGCGGCGGTTCGTGCTACCCACGCGTCCTGTTTCGCCGACAGAAAATGGCGGAAAGTTGTAGTGGAGCATGAACGACTTCTTCGCCTCCTGGTATTCGATCGTATCGATGAGTTGTGCGTCACCCGGACCGCCCAATGTGAGCGCAGCAAGCACGTGAGTTGCGCCGCGATAGAAGAGGCCGGAGCCGTGCACTACCGGTGCAAGGGTTGCCACCTCTGCGTAGAGCGGCCGGATTTCATCGAATGCACGACCGTCAACACGTTTTCCTTCCTTAATGGCAAGGTCGTGTACGTATTCGTCCATTTTGTGCTCGTAGTGGCTGTCGAACTTTCCTGCTGCCAAATCAGGCAGCGCTGTCGCTGCCATCGTCATCCACTCAGACTTGAGTTCGCCGAGCTGTGTTTTATCGAGGCGGCCGCCATGAGCCAATACCTTCGGCATCATCTGCTCATTCCAGAGCTGCTCGATCGACGAGAGGTCTTCTTCTTTTTTGTAGTTGAACTTTTCAACGCCGCGCTCGGCAATGATCTGATGCTGCCATGCTTGAATCTTTTCAATCTCTGCGCTTGCGTGTTCGAGCGCGCTCTGCAGCGTGTCCTCGGTTACCTCTGACGCGCCAACCTCGATCATATTGATGAGATTGTCCTTCCCGCAGGCGAGCAGATCCATACGCGCTCCTTCTGCTTCGCGTTCAGCGTAGCTCGGATTGGTAATAAACGAGCCGTCGTCGGCGCGCTCAAGACGAACAGCTGAAACCGGACCATTCCAGGGGATGTTCGAGGTTCCGAGCGCGAGCGATGCGGCAATGACACCGAGCACGTCGGTGTCATACTCCTCAATCGAAAGTACTGAGATGATGACCTGTACATCGCGTTTTAACCCTTTCGGGAAGAGTGGACGGATGGTGCGGTCGACGATGCGTCCAGAGAGGATTGCCTCCTCAGACGGACGTCCCTCGCGACGCATGAAGCGTGAGCCGAGGATAGCGCCTGCCGCGTAGAATTTTTCCTCGTACTCTACAGAAAGGGGGAAGTAGTCGAGATTCGACTCCTTGCTGCCCATAACGGCGGTCGCGAGTACGGCGGAGTTGCCGTAACGCAGAACGACTGAGCCGGATGCCTGGTCTGCCCAGTCATTGAACTCTGCTGATAATGTCTTTCTCCCGATATCGAGAGAGTAGATCTTTTTTTCCATGTCTATGGACCTTATGCAGACCCTCGGATTTTAGGTCTCAAACCAGTATCTGGGGGCTTGAGAGCTACCTATCCAAGGGTCTCTATTAATAGATGCACTGTATCAGTAATGACTCGGTGTACCAAGACGTGTGTTACGATGCTCGCTCATATGAACCTCTTTGTTGTTCCCGGGCTCGTTACCTTAGTATCTCTGATCGCAGCATTGATCTGGGGCGGTGTTGAAGCATTGTTTCTGGTCGCCCTACTGGCCGTGCTTGAAACGACGCTCTCCTTCGATAACGCCGTGATTAACGCGAAGGTGCTCGCCGTTATGTCGCCGGAGTGGCAGCGACGCTTTCTCACCTGGGGCATCCTCTTTGCCGTTTTTGGCACCCGCTTTGTGCTGCCCATCCTCATTGTGGCAGCAGCAGCCATGGCCTCCCCTATCGAAATTGCGCGCCTTGCCTTTTTTGATCCGGCGTCATACGGCTCCCGTCTTGCTGATGCGCACGTCGCAATAGCCGCGTTCGGCAGCGCATTCCTTATGCTGGTTGCCTTGAAATACTTTTTTAACGAAGCCAAGACAGTGCACTGGATTCACGCGATCGAGCAGCGACTCTCTCGCTGGGGTCGCATTGAGGCGATTGAAATCGCCCTCACGCTCACCGTTCTTGTTCTCTGTGCGGCGCTCGTGGATCATGATGCGGCAACCCTCCTCATCTCTGGCATCATCGGCATTATTCTCTTTGTGGTGATCGAAGGAATCGCGCACTCGTTTGAGATGGACGAAGGGGCAGTGACTGCTCAGAGTGGTGCCGCGCTCTTTATCTACCTCAATATTCTCGACTCGGCATTCTCGCTCGACGGCGTAGTGGGGGCCTTTGCAATTACAACATCGCTTCCGATCATTATTGCGGGCTTGGGTATCGGTGCCCTCTTTGTACGTACCTTTACGATTGCGCTCGTGCGGGCAAAGACACTTGCTTCCCTGCCCTACCTTGAACATGGTGCTCACTGGGCAATTTTCGGTCTTGCGCTCGCGATGGTGGTGGGCATCTTTATGCACGTACCCGAAGTGATCACCGGCCTCGTTGGTCTGGTATTCGTAGTACTTTCGTACATTTCGTCGCGCCGCGCGATGCAGCGCTAGTCTGCAAAAAGGCGCGCCAGACGAATGTCTTCAAACGAGCGCTCACCCTTCAGTGCTTGGAAAATCGGCGTGAGCGCTGTTAGCTTTTTCTTTTTTATCACTGTGATTATCGGGGCAAGTGCCTTGAGTTCTTTTTTCGAAATCAGATGTGCGCAATCAGACGCTTTTATCTGATCGGTCTGCTTGAGGTGCTCAAGGTGTGCAATGATCGTCGCCGGCTTGAGACTGCGTTCTGTTGCAATTTCATTCAGCGACTTACCCGCTTTTAAGAGCACGTTGGTGGCCGCATAGGTATCAGTGCGCGGTGTTGGTTCATAGAGCACGCCGCCTCGCGGGTCCCCGCCGATAGCGGTGATAAACATCTTTGAGAATTCCGCATGCTCTTTGTGGTTCATGGTCTCAAAGCGTTTCCGTGCCGCCGCTGAATTCAGTTTGAACGATGTGTCTTGTGCGGAAATGTCGGGG
Source organism: uncultured Candidatus Saccharibacteria bacterium (assembly GCA_964628005.1). GTDB lineage: Bacteria > Patescibacteriota > Minisyncoccia > Phycocordibacterales > UBA2100 > UBA10103. Next base: position 7,136 of record CAZVMJ010000016.1, read on the forward strand.
TGCACGCGCAGGGCTTGTTCGTTATAGCCCAAGAGATGCAATCCGGAGACAGAGCGGACACGCGACAGTGCGACGTATCCCTGACCATATTCAAACGCGTGCGACAGATCGATCGCGGCACTGTCGAGTGTGAGGCCCTGGCTTTTGTGAACGGTGACTGCCCACGCGAGACGCAACGGAATCTGTGTGATGCGTGCAAGCACTTTGCCGCCGTCTGTAATCGACCACTCCGCCGGCTGGGCAAGAATCGTGCGTCCGGCGTATGTGCGAACAGCCGGCCCGTGGTCAGTTAGTTCTGTTATCTCGCCGAGCGTACCGTTGGCATAGGAGCCATCGGGGGCGTTCTTCGTAAACATGATACGCGCACCCACCTTGAGAGTGAGCGATTCCGGAGAGAGGCATCCGCGTTTCAGTGCTTCGACGAGATGCGGACTCCCGGTCGTATGCATGACGTATGTATGCGCCATCTCGCTAATGGATGTGAGTCGCGCATCGTTTTCGCGATCGACGTCGGCATTGTGTGAATAGAGGCGTGCGGCATGTTCGGGAATGTCGTCGGGTGTCGTGGCGCGCGCCTGCAAGATATCGTGGTGTTCATCAGATACTCTTCCCTTTCGTATTGCGCTGAGGAGATCAAGCAGTGTCGCGTCATCTTGACGGTGCTGCTCTGAGAGATAGCAGACAATCGGGTTTGCTGCAGCCCACGCACCCGACATAAATGAAAACAGCGTGCTGCGCGCTTTTTTTGACACCGGTTCACCGTCGAAGGAAATAACATCCTGTTCAGGCACCTGCATCTCGTCCTTTGTGGTAACAGGCGGGAGCTGAAAGAAGTCGCCCACAAATAGTACCTGCATACCTCCCCATGGTTTCTCTGAGCGTTTGAGGGCGCGTATCGCCTGCTCTGCCATCGAGAGCGTGCGCGCATCAATCATCGATATCTCATCGATTATCAGAACCTTAGCGGCCTGAGCCCGCTTTACGAGTCGCTCGCGGGACGTGATCTCATCAAGGTCGTGCTCGCTGAGATGGCGCTTAACACCGATGCCGGTCCATGCGTGTATTGTCATGCCGCCAATGTGTGTGGCGGCAATACCGGTCGATGCTGTGATTGCAGGTTCGACGCCGTGTTCGCGAAGCCAGCGAACGTATGTATTTACGGTGTGCGTTTTGCCGCTCCCCGGCTCTCCGGTGAGAAATACATTCGCGCCGGTTTGCAGGATAGAGAGCGCGAGCGATTGCAGCATGGGTCGGATTGTAACAAAACAGTCCGGGTGTTCCCGGACTGTTCTCTGTTACTCCGTATCTGTAACCTGTGATATTTCGATTGCCTCGCGCGTCGCATCCTGCTTTACCGCTTCTTCTGCGTTCGCTGGGCGTGATGTGCGCTTTGCGTTGCCGCGGTAGTTAATGAGGTAGCGCCGCGGATCTTCGTCGAGGTCCAAGAAGTGATCGGCTGCCTCTTTGAGCTTGCTTGATGTTGAACGTCCAAAGGAGGCTACTTCCACCTGGCAGCCGCCGTGCACCTGTAAGTACTTTACGAGCGGAATGAAGTCGCCGTCGCCGGTGAAAAGAATAACGGCGTCGAGTTTTGGTGACATGGTGATGGCATCCACTGCCATACCGACGTCCCAGTCTGCTTTTTTTGCACCACCGAAGAAGACCTGGAGGTCTTTCGTCGTGGTTTCGATGCCGATTTTGCCGAGCGCTTCAAAGAAACCCTTCTCTTCTCCGCTTTCTGTCGTTACCACATATGCGCGGGCGCGGATCAGACGTCGGCCTGCAACCGAATCTTTGAGTACGTTACCGAAGTTAACACGCGCGTGATAGATGTTTTTTGCGCTGTGGTAGAGATTCTGCGTGTCGATAAATACACCAACGCGCTGTTCTGGATGTTTGATGATTGCCATAAAAATAGTTTATTCGTGTATAGAACGGGTCGAAAAAAATCGACGACCCTTGAAAATACCTGTGGATGCTACTGAGAAGTGTACCCTATTGCGGGTCTCAGCTAAAAAGTACAAGGGCGCTGAGTGCGCCCTGTACGACCATTACTTCTTGAGGCCGAGCTTCTTCACGAGCGTGCCGTAGGCGCGCTTGTTGTTCTCTTCCAAGTATTTCAAATGCTTGCGGCGGTCCGCAACAAGGCCGAGGAGACCGCGGCGGGAGTGTTTGTCCTTGTGATTCTTGCTCAGGTGAGCAGAGAGTTCCTCGATTCGGCGCGTCAAAATAGCGATCTGCACCTCCGGAGAGC
>CAZVMJ010000017.1:0-9288 GCA_964628005.1 uncultured Candidatus Saccharibacteria bacterium
TACAGCGTTTGCCTCGGATCCGCGGTCTATCTGCCGCTGCTCGTACAGTTCAGGGCGCGGGTCGTATACCACATTCTGAGCCAAGCTCGCGAGATAGTCGACAAGCAAAACGTTGCGGTTATCTACACATGATGAAAGTGCGGCAGGAAGTGTCGCTTCATCCACTCGTCGGAAATCCTCATAGGGCCCTACAATATAACGTTCCCCATTCTCGCTATTTGGCTGGTAGAGCTCGCCATTGAAACCGATGACGGCGACCTGCTTATCTGTATTGTACTGAATCCCAAATTCATCGACGGCAGTCGCAGGTTCCCCCGGGCGAAGCGAAAAAAGAACCTCATCAGACAGTCGGTACTCGACCCCGTTCTGACAGCTAAAAACCTGTCCGGATCCCGGTAAATCGCCTGGGGCTGCGGCCGCCGTCTCGTCGACAAGCGCAACCCAGCCGATGAGATCACCCTTTCTGTTGATGGATCCAAACTCATCGGCAATCTGTTTCCGATGATCGAGAAGACACTGTGATGCTCGCACGAACTCCTGCGGAGACAATCCCGATGCGCTCGCTATCTGCAGGCCAAACTGTGACGGAACGGGTTTATCCAAAGTACTTTCCAGGGTTGATGTACTGCCTCGGGCAGCAACGGCCGCAATAATGGGATGCCCTGCGGGAAATACAGATCGCAGTTCATACAGAGGCTCGTCGATACCATTGAACAAATCGATGTCGGAATTAAAATCGCGACAATCTGTGAAATTTGATACGGAAAAGACTTTGGATTCGGCGCGCCGCAATGCGAGATCTGCATACACGCAGGCCCGCGCGCTAATTTGACCGCCATATGTATCACTCACCGACTCGCCCTGCGATACATGCCACGACAACCCCTCACCACACTCAAACACCGAGACTTCTACAGCCCGGGGGCGTTGCACGAAGGAATACGCAACAACAGAGGCAATCATCACCGCAACAGCGCCGATCACGATGTACGGTACCCAATCTTTGTGTGGAGCTGCTACAGCAGGCACTTCAGACGCTCCTGTATTTCCTGTTTCTGCAGCCGGAGGCATGTACCACATGATAGCAAGAACAGATTCACTCATATCGCTTGCACAAGCACATCGTCATACGCGCCCTAGACTCCCACGTGCACATGCGCTAGCGTGTTGCCGGAAGTGGGATCTTTTTTTGGAGGTTGTCATGACGAAACCCAAACTGCTCGTATTTGCGTCGGGCAGTGCTCACGGAGGCGGATCCGGATTCGAGAACCTGGTTCTCAAGTCTCGCGATGGCTCGCTCGACGCGAACATTGTTGCCGTCGTCTCCAATCACGAGCACGGCGGCGTGCGCCAAAAGGCAGACGCACTACTCGTGCCATTCATCCATTTTCCGCGCCCATGGAGCCCCGAGCGGTACCGCGCGCTCGTCGCTGAGACCGGCGTTGAGTTCAGCGCACTTTCCGGTTGGCTCAAGCTGGTGAAGGGGCTTGATTCCCGCACCACCTTTAACATCCATCCGGGCCCGCTGCCGATGTTTGGCGGATCAGGCATGTATGGCCAAACGGTGCACGAAGCGGTACTCGACGCATTCGCGCTCGGCATCATCACGCACACGGAGGTGTGCATGCACTTCGTGACACAGGCGTATGATGACGGCCCGTGTTTCTTCAGGCACCGCATCCATCTCTCAGAACAGGATACGGTCGCGATGATCGCCGCTCGGGTTCATCGCTGCGAGCACAAGTGGCAGCCGAAGATCACGAACCTGGTGGTCCACCGTGAGATTACGTGGGACGGAAGGGACCCGCTCTCTTTGCGCCTACCGTCTGGTTACGCCATCGAACACAGCTGATCTCTCACCGCACACAAAAATGAAAAGGCCCGCACTTCGCGGGCCTTCTCTTATTTGATTGAAATGATTTTGTACTTCTGCTGCCCCTTTGGCGTATCGAAGGTAAATACATCACCCTTCTTTTTTTCCATCAGCGCACTGCCAAGCGGTGAAAGATGCGAAATCTTTCGCTCCTGCATGTTTGCTTCTGCAGATCCGACGATTTCATACGTGTGCTCCTCCTTCTCGCCGTGCTTTTGGATGGTTACAAAACTTCCGAGCGAAACGGTGTTACCCTTCGTGTGCTCAATGATGCGCGCATGCGAGAGCTGCTCTTCGATCACGCGAATGCGATCTTCGGTTGCAGCCTGCAAATTGCGTGCCTCTTCGTACTCTGCGTTCTCAGAGAGATCGCCGAGCGAACGTGCATATTCAAGCTGTTCAGCAATCTCTCGACGGCGTACCGTCTTGAGATGCTCAAGCTCTGTCGTCAATTCGTCGAACTTTTCCTTGCTCAAATAGTTTGTCTCGTCGCTCATATATTGATTGCGCGTCAGTATACAGGATAGTGGTCAGCCGACAATGTGGGTAACTTTATTCGATGTATTCGGGGTGGTTTGCGATCAGCCAGTAGAAGAACGGCTGCATGCCCGGCGCTGCACCAGAATTGGTCCCGGCGGGGGCCTTTTCAAGCACCACCGCAAACGCGTACTTCGGATTATCGGCCGGCCAGTACCCCACCGACCATGAATTCATGTACTCATTGTTATGACCCAGCTGCGCAGTTCCCGTTTTTCCGGCGATTTTAATGCCGGGAATATTGAGAGAGCGCACCGTAGCATCCGTACGGTCGGAAACGACCGCCATGCGCATACCTTCACGGGCAATTTCAAAGTATCGCTCCGGGATATCGATCTGCCGAAACTCAGGTGTAGAAGACGCCTTGAGCTGCGGCTTGAGGAGCTTACCGTTGTTTGCGATAGCTGCCGTGAAGCGCACTGCTTGCAGCGGCGTTATCTGAAAACCAAACTGACCAATAGAGGTGTGGTACGTGTTTCCGATTCGCCACGGATCATCTGCTCCGAACACCTGCTCTTTCCACTCAGGAGTCGGTATAACCCCCTCCACCTCTCCTTTCAAATCGATCCCAGTGCGCTCTTCCATGCCAAAAAGCTTCGAGTACTCATCGATCTTCGCGATTCCTAAGCCGCGCTGTCCGCCAAAGCCGCCGCCGATTACATAGAAATATTCGTCTGACGATACCGCAATCGCGGTGCGCATATCCACCCAGCCGTGCACCGTCCAATCGCGAAAGATTGAAGGCTGATCGGGATTGTACGGATTCGGCAGCACCAATTTACCCGTAGAGAGAATACTCTTCTCCGGAGAAATAATCTTTTCGTTGAGTGCGGCAATCGCAAAGACCGGCTTCACGATTGAGCCCGGCGTATAGAGACCGCCCACTGCTCGATTGAGCATCGGCGAGCGTGCATTCTGTGAAGCCGCACGAACCACCGCGACATTTCCATCGGTAAATGCCTGATTATCGTATTCAGGGAAACTGGTGAGTGCCAAAAGCTCTCCGGTTCGAATATCCATAATGACTGCTGCCCCTCCCTTGAACCCCATCTTCTCCGCGTGTGCCGCGAGCTGGGTATGGAGCCTGCTCTGCACATCCGCATCTATGGAGAGATGAATATCTTCGCCATGCACTGCCGGCGACACAATGTTTTCCCGCTCAACGGTACCGAGCGCATCGCTTTCAATCATGCGACTGCCGTTTACACCGCGCAGTGCTTCGTCGTAGGCGAGCTCCAGTCCCGATACGCCCGTGAATTCTTCACGCCACCAATCACCGCGGGCGTCTGCCTTCGGGTACTGCACAAAGCCGAGAATATGAGCCATACCCGGCAGCGATGTGTATTTGCGCAAGGCAAACGTATCTTCATTGCGGTGCGCATGCGGATCAGTCGTTGATGCAGCAACCATCGTTACACCATCTGTCGTAGTAGACACCTCAACGGCAGCCTCATTCCACGCGAGCTCCCTGCCCGTACGGTCGTACATGATGCCGCGCGTCGCAAAAATCACATTGCGACTCAAGGTGTTATTGAGCGAGATATCAGCATATGTTTCGCCGTGCACCACCTGCAGCGTGAATGCCTGGTACCCAAAAAGCCCGGATACCACAATGAACACCACTCCCACGGCATAGATGGCACGATTGGCAAGCGGTCGCTCTACACGACCTTCAAACGCTTTGGCGTTGAAATCGGGGATATTGCTTGAGTCGAGAAAGATTTCATCGGGCGTAATTTCACGAATGCGCCGCATTTTTTTTCTTCGACTGCGTCCAAACATGTTCGTACTATACCTGCTCAGGAGCGGGTTTCAATTCATGAAATATCGATGGATTGCGAGCCCTTAGCGCAAAAATTCACGGCGCAGCGGCCCAAAGCCCCACACCAGAAGCAGCGCAACCGCGGTGCACCACGGGAACGAAAACAGCGCCGAGTGATACGGAAGCCAGAGCATGTCCATCGCGATCCCAATGACCACCGCTTCCCAGGCGCTGAAGCGCACTGAAAGCACCACAATGCACACAGACGCAAGAACCGGGGAGAAAAACGTTGCAGAGAGCAACCCGATGCAAAATAGCGCTATACGAAAGATCGTCATGGTGCCGGTGTGACGAATACAAGCCGCAGCAACGAAACATTCACGGGCAGCGAAATGTATACGCGCTGCTCAGCCGTCGTCGTGATCTCCTCCACTTTGCCCACAATGCCAACAGGCCGCGAACCAAACGCGGGTGCGCGCACTGTATCGCCCGCCTCCACCTGAATGCCACGCGGCACCGTGAGGCGCGCATTCCCCCCGCCTTCACCGCGAGCCGTGACGGCGGCGTTGCCGATCAACACATCAATATCAGCGTTTGCAATAAATGCGGTTCGTACCACCGAGCGCTCATCGGCCACATCGGTAACGCGCCCGATCACAAATCCTGTTTCGCTCAGCACAATATCACCCGCAGCAACGCCCTCGTTTTTCCCTGCACCGATCTGGAAGGTTCCATACGGAGATGCATGGTATGCAGAAATCACCGGAGCCGACACGCCCGTTGCGCTCGCCGCTAGATTTGCGAGTGCACGAAGCGACTCATTCTCCTCACGAAGATTCTCGTATGCAGCCGCGCGTTCACGCACGCGCGCGAGCTCTGATTTCAGCGATTCGTTTTCCGAGGCAAGCGTGGCATTGCGCGCGAAGAATCCGTTACCCGTAATACCCTGCACAGCGCGTGCGCTGGTATTCCACACGAATGCACTCATGCCGCGCGCCGTAGCGCGCACCGCGCCGCCTGAAAGGTAATCAACACCAAAAAGCACCACCGCAACTGCCGTTACGATGAGAAGCGCCGATCTGCCGGGAGCGACAGATTTTGGTGCGCGTCGGGAGTAATCCGGACGGATCATAGATCACCACTATACACGAGCTTAAAAACTCTGGTCTGTCGGCAGTAATTCGTCGTCCGATCGCAAGAGCGCTTCCCGATAGAGATCCATATCATCGAGAATGATCGAGGTACCACGCACCACGGCCGTGAGCGGGTCGGATGCCACCGTAACCGGTACACCCAGATTACGTGAGAAATACTCAGGAAGACCACGGATGAGCGCACCACCGCCGGCGAGATAAATGCCGCGCTGCACAATGTCGCCCACAATCTCAGGCGGTGTCGATTCGATCACTTCCTTAATTGCATCCACCAGCTCTTCAATGGAGTGTCCAATTGCATTGCGAATATCCTGATCAGAGATGAGAATCTCGCGCGGCAGACCGGTCACGAGATCACGGCCGCGAATGATGGCCTCGATGCGATCACGGTTCAAGGCAACCGACGCAATGGCAATCTTCACTTCTTCTGCCGTCTTATCTCCGATGAGCATTTTATATTCGTTGCGAATATGGCTCACGATGTCGGCATTAAATTTATCGCCGGCAATGCGCACATTGCGCGCGGTCACCAAACCGCCGAGCGAAACGATACCAATATCGGTGGTTCCGCCGCCGATGTCGACGATCATGCTTCCCGTTGGTTCGTGAATCGGCAACTCAATGCCAATAGCTGCCGCGAGCGGCTCTTCCACTATGTGCACCTCGCGCGCTCCGGCAGCACGCGCCGCATCGCGCACGGCGCGCACTTCCACCGAGGTAATGCCAGACGGCACACCCACCGCAACACGCGGGCCCAACATCTTCGATTTGCCCGCCTGTGCCTTATCAATGAGGTACGCGAGCATTTCCGATGTCACTTCGAAGTCGGAGATCACGCCATCCACGACCGGTTGCACCGCCTGAATATGCGCTGGTGTGCGCCCGAGCATGTCCTTTGCGCCCTGCCCCACGGCAACCACCTGACCGGTCTTTGTATTAACCGCAACGATGGACGGCTCGTTAATTACAATGCCGCGGCCGCGCATATACACCAGCGTGTTTGCGGTGCCGAGATCGATTCCGATATCGTGCGAAAAATATCCGAAAATTTTATTCTTGAGTTTTCGTAGCGAGTCCATGAAATTCAGTCATGACGGTTATTCAGAAAGATGCTCCATGATTGCACTGTCTGCAACAAAGGTTGCGGTACCGGTCTTGCGATCGGTCACCTCAACACCTCCTTGCGACATCGTCTTTTCCGACACGACAACGCGTGTCGGAATGCCGATGAGCTCGGCATCAGCAAACTTCTCACCAGCGCGCACATCCCGATCATCGAAGAGCACTTCGATGCCGTGTTCGCGCAAATCCTCATACAAACGATGCGCCTCCTTCACCACATCCTCGTTTCCGCCCGAGAGCATGACGAGATGCACGGCAAACGGCGCAACTGACTTCGGCCACACAATACCCTTCTCATCGGAGAACTTCTCTACAAGCACACCCATGAGACGCGTGATACCGATGCCGTAGGAACCCATCCATACCGGCACCTCTGCACCGCTTTCATCCTTCACCATAAGCCCGAGATCAGACGCCTTCTGCAGACCAAAGTTAAAGATGTTTCCGACTTCGGCCGTTTGCGTCTTGGTGAGCTCTTCTCGCGTAATGCCCAGGCCGCTGAGCGTTTCGTCGGTAAGCACCTCTTCGTTGATAGCAATACCCTTTTCAGCGTTGATGTACGTTACATCCTCGCCCGCGTCGCACACGGTTTGAAACTCGTGGCTAAACTTTGTAAACGCACCGCCAGCGGCGAAGGTGATATACGTTTCTTTTCCGATGCCCAAGCGATGAAAGACGTTCATATACGCCGGCTTGACCGACTCGTAGTATGCAAGGTGCGTTTTCTCATCAGCCGCAAAGGAATACATATCCTTCATGACAAACTCTCGCCCGCGCATGATGCCACTCTTGGCACGTTTCTCATTGCGAAGTTTTGTCTGGAACTGATACACCGAAACCGGCAGGTCTTTATAGCTCGATAGATAGTTCTTCATCATCGCACCAATCGGTTCCTCGTGTGACCATCCAAAACCAACCTCGCCGCCATCTTTCAGCTTCGACTTAAACCACACATCAACAATTTCATCGTCCCACCGATGAGTTCCTTCCCAGAGCTCTTTGCGCTGGAGCGCAGTCATTATCAATTCTTGCGAATTGATGGCATTCATTTCTTCTCGAACGATCTGCTTAATGCGCTCAAGTACGCGAATGCCCAGCGGCAGGTATGCATACACGCCCGCCATTTCTTTATGAATATATCCTGCTCGAATGAGGAGTTGCGCATTCTTTGCGACCTCATCTTTCGGAGCTTCTTTTCGTGTTTTGGTGAACAGTTGGGATTGGCGCATACGTGCACGACATAGTATCAGATGCGCTCCACGGCACAAAAATACCGCGCACATCCGACACTTTTCGACATAAACCGAGCGTCTATGCAAGTGCTGCTTTAGGCAGCAATAAGTCGCGCGATGTCCTGGTAGGTCACCGTAACCATCAACATAATGATGAGCGCCAATCCGATTGCGTTTGCTAACTGCACGAGCAACTTCGGGGCGCGTCGTCGCAGCGCCGCTTCAACACCCACGATAAGGAGTCGCCCGCCATCGAGCGCAGGGACCGGGATCAGGTTGATGATCGTGAGATTGATCGAAATGAACGCGGCCAACGAGAGCACATAGCCCCAGCCGTTTTGTGCTGCTTCTCCTACGGCCCCCACGAGGCCAACCGGTCCTACAACATCCTGCAGATTCGGCTTACCCTTTATGGCTTCGGTAAAAAGCATCGCAATACCATCCCACACCACACTGAACGTGCGGATCGTGCGTGTGAAGCCCGCACTGAGAGCATCAGAAACAGTCATCGACTCCGTCTCAGCAAGCAAAAGCCCCATGCCGATCGCCGGGCGACCCGCCGTATCCGAAAGCACCGCATGCGCAGGGCGCACGATGCCCGTCGAGGTTGCACCCTGTTGCACGTATGTCACCTCAATTTCCTCACCGGCGCGCTCGCTCACGAATTCCGTAACACCCTTCGGCGTAAGCTCTGCCGGATTACCCATCTCGTCGCGCATGTCAATAATCTCATCACCCGGCAGGATGCCTGCGGCGTCAGTCGGCGATGCGGGAACGACAACAGAGACAATGAGCTTTGTGGTTTCACCCCGCTCCTGGACAGGATGCAAGACACCGATCATGTACGCGCCAGAAAAAAGCAGCCATGCGGCAAGCGCGTTCATCGTCACACCGGCAACAAGAATGATCGCCTGCTTCCACTTCGCTGCATCAGAAAAACTGCCGTGGCCATGCTCCTCTTCTTCTCCAAAGAGGCGGACGAAGCCACCAAACGGAATCCAGTTGAGCGTATATTCAGTGCCACCAAATCGGCCGAATAGGAAGGCGCGTGGCGGATATCCCACTCCAAACTCTTCCACTCGAACTCCGAGGATCTTTGCTGTGATGAAATGTCCAAATTCGTGCACCACAATGAGGAGCACAAGAATCGCTATGACCAAGAGTGCGGTCATAGATTATGAGCTCATTTCAGTTTCCTTTGCCTTAAAGAGCGCTTCAAGATTTTCATTCGTGGTATCAACGCGCTTCTGGAGATCATCCTTCAGTGTAAATTTGTCGTCCTCGGTGAGCGTGCCCTCGCGTTCTCGCTCCTGAATATCTTTCCACGACTCATCGCGCGCAAGGCGCACCGATGTGCGCGCCTCTTCAAGCTTGTGCTTTGCGATCTTTACGAGCTCCTTGCGGCGCTCGCCGGTGAGCTCCGGAAACATCACACGAACTGACGCGCCGTCTGCTACCGTACCAACGCCCAAGTTTGCGGCTGTAATCCCGCGCTCGATATCTTTCAAGAGCGATGCATCGTAGGCAGTAATGCGAATGGTGCGGGCATCTTCAATAGAGAGGTTGCCCACCTGTTTAAGCGGCATCATTGAGCCGTATGCGGAAATT
>CAZVMJ010000018.1:0-9265 GCA_964628005.1 uncultured Candidatus Saccharibacteria bacterium
GTCCGGAAGTCTTGGGACGCGTTTAAAACATCGACAAAAAACGCAAAGGCCACATGGCAGCGCAGCAAAGACAATGCATGGAAAACGTTCCGTGAGTCGGTGAAGTCCTGCAAAGGTGCAACAGAAATTTCAGATGCTTCAAATTCATCTGCAGAAGTGAATGTACAGTAGCGTTTGGAAACGTATGTAACCGAAACGCCGCGCATCATGCGCGGCGTTTCATTAATTTTACTCTTCCCCTCATGCATGAAGTCGCATAGCATCGAACTCATGCAGAAATCATTCATCGCATCCCTTGCGCTTTCTTTTGTACTCGCATTTGCAACTGTTTCGTATCTCGCCGCTCCGCCAGCTCTCAGAATCACAACCGCGCATGCCGAAGGCGCAGCACGCGCACTCCCGGATAATCAGACGATTTCCTTCCAATCTCTGAACCTCATTACCATCGTCGCAACTTCCTCGACATCAACCAATACCGCAACGACGTCTGCACCCTCAACACCTCAATCAACGGAGACACAAACGCTCAATACAAGCGCATCGCGAGAGCCTCGCCGGTACGACGGCACCCCGCTTCGCGTTGTCATTCCAGCCATTCAGCTTGATTCGCCGGTCGTTTCGGTAGGGCTGAACAACGATGGCGAGATGGATGTTCCCTCGGGAGACACCAATAATGTTGGCTGGTACATGCACGGCACGCGGCCGGGCAATTTCGGAAGTGCAGTATTGGACGCGCATGTGTATGCGGCATTTTCCGAATTGCACAAACTCCAAACAGGCGACGTCGTGTATGTGGACACGACCACGGGAGAACGCCTCGCGTTTCGCGTTGATTCCGCTGAAATGTATCAGCTTGGTGAACTTACCTCACGCAAGCTCTTTGCCCGCAAAGACGCACGACGCCTCAATCTCATTACGTGTGCGGGTGAGCCCACCGGGACCACGTATACGCACCGACTTGTCGTTTTTACGACACTTATTGATTAGCCGAGCTTCTCTTTCTGAATCGCATTCAGGATACCGCGGAGCCGATCAAGTGATTCAGGATCGATGAGAGAAATGGGAACTGCTGCAATCTTTTTCTTCTTGAGCAAGGCAAGCGTATCTTTCAGCTGCTCCTCGGATACCGCATCTGATTTTGAGAGAAATACGTATTCCTTTTTTTGTGCCAATGCCTCACTGTAATTCTCGAGTTCCGTTCGTACCGTTTTGTAATCACGCACCGGATCCTCGCTGTCTGCCGCAATAAAATGAAAGAGCGTATTGGTGCGCTCAACATGGCGTAGAAATTTCACACCAAGCCCGCGGCCCTCGGAGGCCCCCTCAATGAGCCCTGGAATGTCGGCAAGCACAAGGCCGTAATACACACCAAGATGCGGCTCAAGTGTGGTGAATTGGTAATTCGCTACGCGACTCTTTGCATTCGTGAGTTCGTTCAGGAGTGACGATTTGCCAACGTTTGGCAACCCAACAAAACCAACGTCAGCGATGAGACGAAGCTCAAGCTGGAATTCCGCGACATCACCCGGCGTGCCTTCTTCGGCTTCTCTCGGAGTGATGTTTGTGGACGATCGAAACTTGAAGTTACCACGACCACCGACGCCACCGCCCACCGCAAGCACTCGCTCACCTACTTTCGTAACCTCTTTTTCAAATCCTGTTTCCAGATTGCGAATAACGGTACCCGCAGGCACTTTGAGGATCAGGTCTTCACCCGCCTTACCGTCCACAAACTGACCGCGGCCATTGCCGCCATCTTCAGCCTGAATTTCTTTGCGGGCGGAGAAGTATTGCAAGGCATCAATGTTTGAGACCCCTTCAAAATAGATATTGCCGCCGCGCCCACCATCGCCCCCGACTGGACCGGAGTTTAATCGGGTTTTATTGAAGGAAACGGAGCCATCTCCGCCCTTACCGGCCTGGAGCCGTATGGTGACATCATCGATCAACATGCGGGTGTTATAGCACAGTTCTTATTTTCTCGAACCACAATGCGTATCCGGCCGATGTCGGATGCAAACCATCTGCTGCCAGATACGTGGAGGGGTCCTTCGAAAACGGATCGTCTTTCGGCGCCATATAGAGGTTCACGTACACCCCACCAGCCTCATGCACCGCCTGAGCAAACGCATCATGAAAATCCATCGTACGGTTCGTGTATTCAGCGCGAATGATGTGCGGGAAAATCTGCGTTGCACCCACATTTCCGGCCATATATACAACAAGCTTTTGTCGCGGAGGAAGACTCTGCAAAAGTGTCTGTAAATGACGCGCAGTTTCTGTCGCATTACCGAAGCGGATCACGTCGTTTGCACCGATACCTACCAGAATGTAGGTGTAGCCACCGCGTTTCAAATCGGTCGTTTGCGCAGATAAATCACGCACGCGCGCTCCGGAAATTGCTCGATTCTCCACGCTCGTTGCTTTCACATGCGAGGCAACAAGTGCCGCGAGCGTCTCTTCCGGGCGCGCCGCACCCACTCCCACTGCCGTACTGTCGCCGAGTACAAGCAGTGATACACCGCCATGATCGGGCCCTTTCAATGAATACGGAACTGCAGACGCGGTGAGCGTGCGCGCGATCGCGATTTTTCGCTTCAGGTTGTATGCCGATATACAGATAGCAATGACAGCAATCGCTGCGAGGATGAGAAGGATTTTCATGCGCGTTTCTTTGAAGCCTGTGCTTTTGCAATATTCGCTTTGCGGGCTCGCATCATTGCGGGAGTTGGCTTATCAACTTCTCGCACATTCTTTTCATGTGCCTGGTAAATATCACCCCTCACATGAACAATGCGACCGCGGAATTGTTTGAGAAGCGACTGCGCTTTGCCGGTGAGTTTCAGATGTCCGTGTGCATCGACATGCGCATCGTCTTTGCTGACAAGCCATGTCACTGTATCCCACGTACCATCCGGCCCGGGGCGTTTTCCCGCAAGGCGCTCAAGGCCACCCGGCTCACCAACATCCTGTACTCGAAATGTTTCAAACTCATACTTTGGACGAACCTGGATATGAAAGAACTTTCCCTTTCCGGTAGAGCCCGGCGCAGCGCGGCGCTTCGTTTTTTTGGAGGAGGATTTCTTGGCCATGTAAAAAGTATAGCAAAACAGCCCCGCATATGCGGGGCTGTTTTGTACGATTGCTATCGCAGGAAATTCTTCACCCAACTAAACCCTTCCGTAATGATGTTCACAATGGTTGCGTTCACCGCACCCGTTGCACTCGTGGAAGATCCGGAGAGAATCACATGCGAGCCCACCTTGAGCGCCGCACTCGTGGTCGCTGTGCCATTAATACGAAACTGCGTTGATCCGTTTATTACAGCTGTCGTGGTACCCGGGGCACCGAAACGATCCAGTGAAATAACGGAACCATTGATCGCCGTCACAATGCCGGCAGACATGCTCTTGAAGGTTTTGCCAGTCGTATCCGACTTATCCTTCACTTTCGTTGCAACGATAACCGAGCCCGAAAGCGTACCGGTCACTTTTACGCGATCTTGCACGGCGAGCGCGTTGAGCGTAAGCGCAACATTTTCATGGCCAACAATCGCAGCATTCGCCGCGTTCACCGTATAGATTGCACCACGCTCACCCTGCACTGTAAGTACGGCGCCATTCAGTGCTGTAACGGTGCCCTCAACCGTGAACTGCTTCGTGGTTGATGCGTTCGATGATGATGCGGACTTTCGATCCTCGCGTCGGTCTTCACGACGATCCTCTCGGCGATCTTCTCGTCGCTCCCTGAGGATGTCTCCCAAACGGAAGCCGTTGTTATTGCCGCGCCCGCTGTTGCCGGAATCGGCAAACACCGGCGCACCTGCGAGCAGCGTTGCGGCCACAATACCGCTTGCCACTAATTTTGCTGTGTTCTGTTTCATAGTGTGTGTCTACTTTGTAAGCGCCGCCTCGGTGGCGGACACTCTGTAGACGCACGGCACAAGCGGCACTTACTACCATCACCATTGACTCATGAAGCCGTATGTCGCCTGATATCCCCGGCGCTATGACCACCTATCGCCCACGCGGAGAAGTGCCAATATCACGACGCACTACATCTGCTTTTTTAACACCGAACGCGTGAATAACGTCACCTTCACGATCGCCGGCCACCATGACGAGATCTCCAATCGCTATGCCGGTGGTAGTCGCCCGCGGATTATTTTCAGGAAGAATAACAGTAAGTGTAGTTGTCGCGCCGTTGTAATCCTCGACCATGAGCGTATTCCCCGATATCGCCGTTACGACGCAGCGACACAACCCGTCATGCGGACCATGTTTGGCATCGCGATACAGTTTCCCAAACGGGGGCGGAAGCCCTGGCCCTCCCGCGCGCTCCATAATCCGATCATTCACAAAGGTTCCGCGATCAATCACGAGCCCCACAACAACGGTCAGCACGAGAAGCCCGACGACCACATACGCAATCGGCAAACGGTATCCAAACTTGAATCGACGAATGAGCGACTCAAGCAAAATGATGAGCCCGATGTCTGCAAGCAAGAACGGCCAGGGGAAAAACTGCAAAAATGCCATGAATCCTCGCGGTCCGAAAGAAAGCAATGCCTCGTGACTGTTAATCCGAATCGAGAACAGGATAAAGTTAAAAATGAAGATAGAAACAGCAAGCGTTGCAAGCACGGTCGCAATAGTGGCGACGACGTGCGCCGTGAAGTACAGACGCGGCGTCATCGCCACGCCCTCCCGTTTAATGCGCGACATAATCTCGTCGCGATTTGATGTATGGTTATCGTGATTCATACCCGTTATATTTAGAATACGCTTTCTGCAATGCTTCCTTTGCGCGCTTGAGTCGGATACCGACCGTACCGACCGGGACCTCCAACACGTCCGCTATATCGCGGTATGCCATCTCCTCAAAATAATGCAGTACGATGACTTCGCGGTATTTTGAAGGCAGCTCATTGAGACATCGCTCCATCATCATGCGCATGTCCGCACGCACACGTTCATTCTGATCCGGATCTTCGTACACCTGATGCGGAATTAACGTATCGAAATCAAATACAAGAAACGGTCGCTTTTCGATGCGCCGGATTTCATTAACAAACGCGTTGTGTGCAATGCGATAGATCCACGGCGAAAATCGCTGAGTAGCGTCGAAGCCCTGAATGTTTTGATATGCACGAATGAACACATCCTGCACGATATCTTGACGATCCTCGTCGCGGGCAAGAAATTTTCTTCCGTAGCGCAAGAGCTTTGCTTCATATCGATCCACGAGTTCGCCAAACGCTTCTGTGTCTCCTCCCTGCACTCGAAGCGCGATCGATTCATCTGTTGCGATTGTCTCCACCGACGCATCATACCTGCCTTGCAGCGGTTCTGTCACAAATGCCGCAGGCCCCCTCTGCCAATCTCCGGCGGGGGCTTGCGCGCTATGTAGTATCTGAGCCATGTTACTGAGCCTGTTTCGGTGCCGGCACGTCATCCATGATCTTTGACGCCGCGACATTCGTACCGGTCTTCGTACCCTCAACTCCGATTCGATCACCAACCTGGATGTCTGAGAGCGATCCCGCAACCATCTTCTGTACAGAAGCAGCATTCGCATCAACGGTGTAGGTGGTGCCATCCATGTCTTTGACCGTGATGGTCGTACCGTTCACGGCTGTCACCTCACCCATGACGCCGTTTCGGCCATGGTGACCGCGACCACCCAGCCCGCGACCCATGAACGATCCTTCCATGACTTCCGCAGCCGTGACGGTTGTCCCCGAAATTGTTCCGCGCGCACTGATTTCGTCTCCTACTGCGATTTCAGAGATTGAAACCGTTGTCGGCTCCGCCCCTTCCGCCACCTTCTTGAAGGTTGCGCCGCTCGCGTCTACCGTATACGTGGTATTATCGCGCTTTTCCGTGATCATGATCGTGTTCCCGTTCACCGCGGTGACCACGCCGTGCACATGCGGCGCACGTCCCTGCATCTGCAGCGCGGAACCCGTTGCGGTGTCTGCCGAAACAAGTGTCGTATACCCTGCCAATGCCCCGCCGGCGAGAAGCGTGAATGCGATTGCCGGAATTGCTACCAATGTCTGTGTCTTTGTCATATGTGTGTTTGCCTATCTTTCTAAGAACCATGGTGAGTCGGCATTGCACCTCCTCACAAACTAATACACCCGGGCTCGGGCCTTTCTTTCATCCGCTCTCCATACACAAGTGTCGCAGCGGCGCCTTCACGGAGCCTATGGTGAATCTTTGGATAATCAAATGCGGTCGAACGAAACTTCTTATTGGTAAGCATTTAACCAAAATAACTACTATGCACTCAACGACACTTCGTCAGCTGGGGTATCTTGGACTAACACTCGTACTCGCGCTGGCAATGATTGCCGGATTTGCAACGTATGCGCAGGCGCAAACACTGACCGCTTCATCAAGCGGAACTACGACGCGCACGTACATATTCGACGCATATCTCGCACCGTCAGGCGTCATCCCGCCGATCGCATCAACCTCTACCGGAACGACTACTGGATCAACAGCAACCGGCACGCCATCCACCACAGGACACGTGCGCATTTGGTTTGACTCAGTAAATAACGCCGCAACGGGGACCAACATGATGCGCTCCGCACACGTATGGAATGCGGACGATCTAACCGGACTGCATCTGCACTGCGGAACATCGGCAACAACAGGGCCCATTGTGCTCGACATCTACAACAACCAGAACGGTGTAGATGGGAGCGGAACACTCGTGGCCACCTCGAGCGTATTGAGCTCACAACTGCGACAAAATTCTGGTTGCGCAACACCTATTCAGTCACTCTCTGATCTGACACTGGCTATGCTCAACGGTTCGGTATACGCCGAAATGCACTCGAAGCAGTATCCAAACGGAGTTGCACGAGGACAGCTCGTACTGAGCTCAACAAGCGCAACGACGACACCGGGTACCGGAAATAATCCGGACTCATGCATGGGAACCACAACCGGCGGCTGGTATGACGGCAATGGGTACTGGCATTCCTGCGGTAACACCGGAAATCATGGTAACTGCACTGCCACATCTACGATGGGCTGGTATGACAGCCATGGTCACTGGCACTCGTGCAATTCGGGCGGAAACAGTGGCAACTGCAGCGCGACATCAACCACCGGCTGGTACGACAATGCGGGCCATTGGCACTCGTGCGGTAACGGCGGTCAGAATGGCAACGGCCAGTGCACAAGCACGAGCTCAAGCGGATGGTACGACAACGGAGGCAATTGGCACTGGTGTAACAATTCCGGCTCTCCGTCATATCCGACGATGCCAACCATGCCGACACTCCCGACACTGCCAACCCTTCCACACGGAGGAGTAACGCTTCCAACATTGCCGACACTCCCGACACTTCCCACCATCCCGGCAATTGGATCAGGAACAGCACCTTTACCGACGGGTGCCAACATGAGCGAGAACTGGAACTCATACTTCCGCGACTTCCGCGAAAGCATTCGTTCTATGCTATCCACCATTCGGTAGATACCCTGTATCAGCACAACAGAACGAGGCGCACCGCCACAGTGCGCCTCTCTGTTATTTAGCGCATCAATGCGGCGCGAGTCTTAGGCCCGGTGGTACCGGTTGGAGCGAGACCAATCGACTTCTGAAATGCGACAAGTGCCTTTCTCGTTGATGCCCCGAAATATCCTCGTGGTGAACCGGGCGTAAGGAATCCCTTCGCTTCAAGTATCGCCTGCAGCGCAACCACCTCCTTGTCGCGAGAACCAACTGCTAATACTTTGGTTATGACCTGATTCGAAGTTGTCGCACTGAGTGCAGGAGTCACCACAATCGGCGATGTCGTTGCCACAGGCCCTGGAACCTGAGCAGTGTCTTTTGAGAAATATTTCTGCACGTTTTGCTGTATGTAGCTTAAGACAAGTTCAACTGCGGCCGACTCATCCGCATCACCATGTGAGACACGCGTAACAACGCCCGCTATATCATTTTCGGATTTACCCGGCGACTGAAGCTGTTCTGCACGTAATTTTGTAATCTCAGTCATAGTACGGAGAATCGTCGTGGAGTCATCGCCCCCCAAGAGCGCCGTAGGCTGCGCATTCGCAACTCCGGCATACAGCTGGCGAAAACCCGCCGGGCCCGCCACTTCAGCGAATCGAGCAAACGCAAGGCCCGCTCGGCGATACGATCCGACAACACCGTAAGGACCGGTGCCGTCAAAATCCGTGTCGAATGCATGCTCATATAGAGTCGCTGCTTCAGCTGGTCCAATGGCATGTGTCCTACCGAGTTCCTCATTCAGTATTTTTCGCTGGGGATCAGTAAATACCGCTCGATGAACAACATTCTGGAAATACACTGCTATTCCTTCATTGAAAAAAGGAGAATTGTACCGCGACCCTGCGAACAATTTCTCTCTGAACATGCCCACGTGTACAAGCTCGTGACCAATAAGCTCCGCGAGCTCTTCAGGAGATTTACTTCGTATGAACTTATCATTAAAAACGATTACGTTCGGATTGCCGGCCACAGCCTCTGCCTCAAAACCAATCGAGCCAACAGAACTCAAATCGTCAACAACGAGAAAGACTTTTTCAGGCATTGTGAGACTTACGGTATCCGCCAAGAGCTTTTCTACATTGGGTACCCTATTCAGGGCGTTTGAAATTCGCGACACATCATCTGGACTGCCGGAAATCACGAACCGCCCCTTTGTTTCAACTACGCCGCTCGCCCTTGTATTAAACACGAGAATGACTGGTCGCGAATTTGATGTATAACCCTTGTACTCAATTCCGGCATGACCTGGAGTGGAAGTCGCAGCGGGATAGGAATTGAGAAGAGTCCACGATGCGGGGTACGATACGTCAATCAGTGGATACCCTGATGTTTGCGGCTCAAGCCAAATCTCATATATAGCGATCGGCTTCTTGAAATACGGATTGAGTAAGTACTGAAGATTGTACGTTTGCGTGTAACTAAGCACCGTTGGGTCATAGTTAAACGTAAGAATCTCGTCCTGAACCTGTTGGAAAGGTATCGACCTATTTATAAGATCAGTGACCGAAAGCAATTTGTATTTAGTACTTGAGAGGTATCCGAAAGCGATTGGCTCAGGGATAAAAACGCGCGGGTCAGTTTTCGTGATCATGAACGGAATTTGCCACTTACCAATGGCTGTACCGTCCGGATTGATCGCAATTTTGACAGTCTGCACACTAGCCCCCTGCGCAAAAGAAACAACCGGAGTCATTAGAGCAATAGCCAGGAAAGCAATGCGAAGGATAGA
>CAZVMJ010000019.1:0-9220 GCA_964628005.1 uncultured Candidatus Saccharibacteria bacterium
GTTTCAGGAGCGACCCTTTATCGCCGGCATACTTCCGTGCCCGGTACACCGCGCTCAGCGCCTCCCGATTATCCGCCCGCTCAGCGAGCAAACGCTCGAGCCCCGCGAGGAATAGCATAATGCCGGCCATATCACGTCGATCGTCGTCATTCTTCTCGAGTAGCGGCTTCAGCATTTCAATGCGCTCGCGCGGTGCGGCGCGCATAAATGCGCTCGCGTCTACCGGCGCCGCAGATGTTCCGGCAATATCAATGATTTGAGAACGGGAGCGTACCGTTGCAAGCATTGTTTCCGGTGACGGCGTGAGCACGAGAAACAGCGCATTTCCCGGCGCTTCTTCAAGTGTTTTGAGCAGTGCGTTTTGTGCCTCGTTGGTATAGACAGGCGCCTGTATGACAAAGACACGGCGCGAATCTGAAACGGAGCGCGCATAGGCGCGACTGCCGATCTCACGCGCCTCATCGATACCGAAGTGAGGATAGGTGCGAATATAGACATCCGGATTCCCCTCAATCGATACACCCTCGCCTTCGAGCAGCTCGCGCACAGCCGGGAGCGCTCCCGCATCGCCACGTACCAGAAATACATTGCCGACCAACATGGCTGGCAGTATACCTGAGTGCACGGTGCACAGCGTGCGCACAGATACCCTTCTCAAGGTATACTCGCGGTATGACACAGCCAAACGATGTAGAAAAATTGGCACTCCGAATTACGCAGGGCGTCGGATCCCCGACCTCGATCGTGATTCACTCTATCCTGTTTGCGGGCTGTTTTGGCGCGTCTGCGCTTGGAGTTATTTCCTTCGATCGCATGCTCCTCGTGCTCACCACGATTGTTTCTCTGGAGGCTATCTACCTCGCGATCTTTATCCAGATGACGATCAATATCCAGTCGAAGACAATCGAGGCCGTCGAGAAAGACATCGACGCGATTCAGGAAGATGTTGAGGAAATTCAGGAAGATGTCGAGGGTATTTCTGAAGACGTGGAGGAGATTCAGGAAGATGTTGAAGAAATTTCTGAGGATGTCGAGGAAATTTCCGAAGACGTTGATGAGATTCAAAAGGACGTTGATGAACTCCAGGAAGACGTTGAAGAAATTTCCGAAGATGTAGATGAGCTGAGCGAAGAAGAGGCTGCGGAGGCAGCCGAAGAAGCGGCTGAAGAAAAGCGCAAAGAGGCACAAAAAGAAACGCTTGCCACCATACAAAATGATCTGCGAAAACTAATGGAGGATATCGCGAAGCTCCAGAAGAAATAAACGACAAGACCCTGCGCGCAGCAGGGTCTTGTGTTAGGAAGTCGCCATCAGAGAATACGGCCGCGCCATGCACGGACAACCAGCTCTACCGCTTGGATATGATCGCCTTCTTGTAGGTCTCGAGATGTTTGAGCGCTTCGCCGGTACCTTTTACCACGCAGTACGGCGCATCTTTTGCGAGACGCGCCTTCACGCCCGTGCGACGGAAAATAAGTTCCGGCAAATTACGCAATTGCGATGATCCGCCGGTCATGGTGATGCCGTTATCAATGATGTCGGCAGCGAGCTCCGGCGGCGTTTCCTGCAATACATCTTTGATCGCATTTACCATCGTACGAAGCTCTTTGCCAATTGCTCGCACCACCTCATTCGTTCCCACCTCAACCGAACGCGGCAAGCCAGTGAGATAGTCGCGACCCTTCACGAGCATCGTGAGCTCCTCTTCCACGGGAACAGCAGATCCAATGTGAATTTTCATCTCTTCGGCCATCTTGTCGCCAATAGCAAGATTTGATGATTTCTTTATGTAGTCCGCAATAGCACGGTCAATACGATTACCGGCGCACTTCACCGATGTAGACGCGACAATTCCGCCGAGTGAGATAACCGCGACGTCGGTCGTGCCACCGCCGATGTCCACGATCATGTGTCCGCGCGCCTCGTAAATCGGAATACCAGCGCCGATTGCCGCAAGAATTGGCTCCTTCACCACGTACGCTTCGCGCGCACCCGCTTTCGTAGCAGCCTCAACCACGGCGCGGCGCTCTGTTGATGTTACGCCTGCAGGAACAGACACCATCACTTCCGGTCGGAACAGATTCCATTTTCCGAGCGCCCGCCGAATGAAGTAGCGAAGCATCGCTTCGGTAACCCGGTAATCGGCAATGACACCGTCTTTCATGGGGCGATACGCCACGATTTCGTCAGGCGTGCGGCCAATCATCTCTTTTGCCTCGTTGCCGATTGCCAAAATTTTGTTGTCTCCCTGCGAGACCGCCACAACGGATGGCTCGTGGAGCACAATGCCCTTACCTGGCACAAAAACGAGCACCGTGGTGGTACCAAGATCGATGCCAAGCTTCGGTGCGAAGGAAAATGCCATATCGCTCGGCATTGTACCCTACCGACGCTTGGCTCCAAATTTACTGGGCTTTTCGTCGCTCCGCGTTCATTTTTTTGAATTTTGCCGCTGACGCAGCCTTGGCTTCCGGCGTATGGTTCTTCGGGTTGATTTCCCACCAAAACTTCTTAGAAAAATGAGTTGCCCGGTCGCACACGGTTTTCAGATAATAGAGATCCTTTGTCGGGATTTTCTCGAGCATTTTGCCCATGCGCCCCATCGAAATCGGCGGCAAGCCATCGGGTACACGAGCCTTGTTGAGCTCCTGACAGAAATACCGCATGAGCTCGCCCCGCTCGGTCTCGTTCGTCTTTTTGAGCGTGCGCGTCAGCTGGGCGCCGATATGTTTCATTCCGACATAGTACAAGAGCTAATCACATCGTCGTATTTACAAAGCGTGGAAAATGCGCGATAACTCCTCGAGTTGCATCCGAGCGCCCGGCACCCCCGTCCTGGCATGCGCTCGGTGAGGCCCGACCGGATCGTGTACTTGCCCTCCGAACGCGATCCGGTCGGTACCTCTACTCCAAAGCCTGGCTCGTCCAGGCTTTCAAATTACGCGGTCGAATTCTATAGTTACAGCACGAAAGTATGCGAAGCATTATTCCTGAACAAGAAAACCCGGTCCTCCGATCGGTTGCGTCACCTATTGCACCCGAGGCAATTAAAAGCGATGCAATCAAACAACTGATCGCGGAGATGAAATCACTCCTTGCCAAGGAAGAATTTGGCGTCGCGCTTGCTGCACCGCAGGTCGGCGAGGCGGTGCGCTTGTTTATCGTCTCAGGCAAAGCCCTCGCACGATCACAGCAGGAAGAGGGCGACGATACAGAGCCGGCAGCACTTCCGGACCAGGTATATATCAATCCGGAAATCACGAGCATGTCGCGCGCAAAGCGCGATAAGCACGAAGGTTGCCTTTCCATTCGGGGCCAATGGGGCATGGTGCCCCGCGCCGAGAAGGCAACGGTGCGTGCATACAATGAACACGGCACACTTTTTACGCGCGGCGCTTCAGGGTTTCTTGCGCACATCTTTCAGCACGAAATGGATCATCTCGAGGGAGTACTCTATATAGACAAAGCAACCGAGCTCTATGATGATGACCCCGAAGCATAATTTTCGCAGTGTCTTCTTTGGCACCGGACTCATCGCGGCGAACGTTCTCGATGAATTATTGCAGGCAGGCATTGTACCGACGCTCATCGTCACCGCACCTGACAAACCACAGGGGCGCGGATTGGTGCTCACCCCTTCACCCGTAGGCATCCTTGCTGAGAATCTTGCAATACCCACCATCAAGCCGATCAAGCTCGATGAAGCATCAATAGTGCGCCTCGTCGAAGAGAAGGCAGACGTTTTTATCGTGGCCGATTACGGTGCACTGCTGCGAAAGCCGGTACTTGAACTTCCACCGCACGGCACCATCAATATGCATCCGTCGCTTCTTCCGCGCTTACGCGGCGCATCCCCCATTCGCTCTGCAATTCTCACCGATGAAAAGAACACGGGCGTCACCATCATGGTTCTCGACGAACTCATGGATCACGGACCGATCATTGCACAGCGTCGTATTCCGATAGAGCCATGGCCTCCCCGCGCCACACTCCTCGAAGAAAAGCTCTCGCGCGAAGGCGGAAGATTGCTCGCAGAGATGCTCCCGCTGTGGGTTGCAGGATCCATCGAGGCGCGTCCGCAAAACCACGATCTCGCAACCTTCACCAAGAAATTTGAAAAGACCGACGGCAAGATCGATCTTCGCGAAAGCGGATACCTCAATTATTTAAAGATTCGTGCGTACGAGGGTTGGCCCACCGCATACACCTTTTTTGTGCGCAACGGCGACCTCATTCGCGTGCAAATTCTTGATGCACACATGGAACACGACACGCTCGCGATAGATACGGTAAAGCCGGAGGGCAAGAACGCGATGCCGTATGCGGAATTTCTGCGCTCGGGTGCGATGCCTGCCTAGCGGCCGGCCTGGAGCTTTCGCTTTACGCGCGCACCCTCCTTCTTCGCCGCTGTTTCCTTGAGCGACTTCTGCTTCTTGAGCTGCCGGACCGCTTCTTCTTTTGCGTTATCGATTGCTGCGTTTACCGTTGGCTCGTTATTCACAGCACGCACCGGCTTCCGGCGCGGCGCGCGAATGGTGAACTCTGCAAAATACAAATGATCACCGTGGCGCTGTTTGCCTGCTGCGCGCCCCACTTCTACCTCGCAGCGGGATACCGCCGCGTCTGATCCCAACAATTTCTCGATAGCTGCAACGCGTGCATTCAAATACTTCTTCGTTGCCACCGTCAATTCGTAATCCTTTGTTTTGATTCGAATGTCCATATATTCGATTGTACATGAGGCGGGTGGTCGCGCCATGTGAAGAACCCTGACACGCTTCCCTACTTCTCCGGCTGTTCGTAGCGCCCCATCATTTCAGCCTGTTCCAGCACATGTCCTTCCATTGCGCTCTGCAATTGATCTTTATCGTACCCCGCAGGAGCGTGCAGCACCGTATCGAGCGCATACACCGTAAAGTAGTAGCGATGCTCGGTTGGCTCAAACGTGCGCGGAGGACATGGGCCCATGTAGCCTGACGATTTCAGACCGTTGGTTCCCTGTGTTCCCACGGCAATCCCTTCCCCGATTTCCACTGATGTTGTGGGAATGTCGTACGCAACCCAGTGGAGAAATGTTCCATTCGTACCAAATCGCTCGGGAATATCACGATCTTCCATAATGATCGCGAGCGATTGTGCGCCCTCGGGAATATGTTGAATAGAAAGAGGTACTGATGTCTGCGATTCGGTGCAGGTGAATCGTGCGGGAATCTCCTCGCCATCGAGAAACGCGCTGCTCGAAATCGAAAGAGGCATATCAACCACCGTCGTCACCTCCTGCGTTGGAGATCCTGCTTCAGCCTGCTGCTCATTGAGGTACAGGCGAATTGATGATGAGAAATACCAGCCGGCACCCACCACAAATATAACGATCCAGAGAATTCCAATGAACATCAACGGGGTGCGTGGCGAAGCCTCTGACATATCAATGCAATTGTACCGAACTCGAATCACGTGCAACAGTCTGCTTGAACAGAAATGCGCATGCTGCCGCGAAGAACGAGGATACTGCCCCGATGAGGAATGCAATTTGGTAACCGTCATTGAGCGCGACAAGTGGCTCGAGACCCGCCCGAACACCCTCAGCCGTCTGTGCCGCGGCAACTGAAGCAAGCGCCGCAAGACCAAGCGCACCGCCCATCATAAATGCAGTGTTCAGCACGCCGGATGCAAGACCCGATTCTTCCTCCGCAACATCGTTTGTTGCGGCCAGCAGCAAGGGGTTAAACGCCATACCCGCACCAAAGCCGAGGCACAACATTCCCGGCAAGACGTGCAGCACATACTGACCGGATACCGGTGCCATCGCGAACCATGCGAGGCCGAGCCCCACGAGCGCCATGCCCACCGCGAGGGGTCCACGATTTCCATAGCGCATCACGATACGCGCAGAAAGACCGATGGAGAAAATAGCCATGATGATATTTGCCGGGAGGAACGCGAGCCCCACCTGGAGCGGATTGTATGCGAGCACGAGCTGCAGATACAGCGCAGAAATAAAGAAAGAGGCAAACATGGCGGCAGACCACAAAATACCAATGATGCTCGCGACCACAATATTACGATCGGTGAAAATATGGAGCGGCACCAGCGGCTCGCGGATGCGGGATTCGAGCACAATGAATCCAAGAAGCAGCACTGCGGTAGCAGCAAACAGTCCAAGCGTTTGGACCGAGAGCCAACCCGCTGCATTGCCGCCTACAATCGCATACACCGCAAGCATCAATGCGCCGGTAATGAGTACGGCACCGCCAACATCGAGCCTGGCAGGATTCTGTTCACCCGAGTGTTTCGGAAGTATGGCGAGACTCGCAATCACGACGCCAATACCTACGGGCAAATTCACAAGGAAGTTCCAGTGCCAATCAAATGAGTTCGTGAGAAAGCCACCTAAAAGCACCCCTATCGCGCCGCCGCCCGCGGCAACAAATCCAAACAGCCCCATCGCTTTGGCACGCTCTTCAGGATCTTTGAAAATATTTATAATGAGCGAGAACGCAACGGCAGAAACCACCGCACCGCCGAGACCCTGCAGTGCGCGCGCCACAACGAGCATTGTTTGTGTCTGCGCTATACCACACAGGAGCGACGCGGCAGTAAATGCGATAACGCCCGCGAGAAAGACGCGCCGATGGCCATACAGATCCCCCAATCGCCCGCCCAGCAGCAGAAATCCGCTGAACGTAAGCATGTACGCATTCACCACCCACACAAGCGATGTTTCAGTAAACCCAAGGTCGGCACGAATCGACGGCAGCGCCACATTTACAATCGTCGTGTCGAGGATGATCATCAGATCTCCGAGGCACAGCAATATCAACGCGATCCAGCGTTGCCTTCCGGAGAGACCCGTCATAGTGGCGGTTATCATACCGCATTCGGCGCAGCCTGAATATCAAGCGGGACTGGTGGTAGGATGTCGCAATGCTCACCAAAGGATTCATTGCATCATCCATCATTGAGTTTGGTCCTGTGCTGCTCTTCTTTGGAATTGCCCGCTCATACGGACTCTTTTACGGCACACTCGCGCTCGTTCTCTCAACACTTGCCGCGCTCGCGTGGTCACTCCTGCGCGATGGTCGCATTCCGGCTTTCTCCATCATCTCAAGCACATTTGTGCTCGTATGTGGCAGTGCCACACTCATTTCGGATAATCCGTACTGGGTTGTACTCGAGTACACGCTCTACAATGGCCTGTTTGGAATTGCGCTCATCTGGGGTCTCATGCATCGAAAGGCATATCTGAAGCCGCTCTTCGAGAGCATGTTTCAAATTTCAGACGATGGGTGGCGCATTCTCTCCGGCAGATGGGCGTTCTTTTTCATCATCACGGCAGTCGGCAATGAAGTCGTGTGGCGCATGTTTGGCGAAGGCGCGTGGATTCACTATCGATTATGGGCGGCGCTCTTTCTCGGCGTCTTTGGCTTCTCGCAGTTTTTCCTTGCGCGCGCCCATCGCCTGCCACATGCCTCCGCATGGGGTTTGCGTATCTAGCACCTAGAGCACCGTACCAAAGAGACGCTTCTCAATGCCGAACGCTTCCGCATCGGTATACGACTCATACAGTAAGCTGCAATGCTCCGGATTATTCGTGCGGGCACATGCGCGCGCCGGAGCGTCGGCACCAATGCGTCGCATGAGCTCGAACGCCACCACGTAACACGAGCGTGAGCGCTCTGCATCTTTCTCATACTCACAAATATTGAGAATCTCCCGATGTAAATCAGAGCCAACCCAGTTCATGACCAAACCCAAGAGACAGGCGGTTTTATCGTCACCTGAGAGCGGATCACAATAGGTATACGAGCGACCGATCGCGCCATCGTACAAACGCTGCGTCGCCGCTGTTGCCGAACCGAGCAAGCAGAGGCTTCGATCATGTCCCTCAAAATTACTGCACGTGTTGAACTGAAGCGCCTGTTTATCGCGGGGATCGGTTATACCGCGCTCAAAGAAATATCCGTCCTGGAATGCGCCAATGTACATAAAGCATGCATAGCGGTACTTATGCGGCTGCGCATCGCACGGATACGCGGGGTTATCGACCGCTGATCGTCTCGCGGCCGCGCTCGGAAACCCAAATGAGCCCTCGCCACCGAGACTTTCCATAAAGACACCTTCGAAACAACGCTGCGATTCGATGCCGTTTGCAACGGATTCGCACGCGGAAAGCGCCGCACCATACGACTGTTCGCGCTTATAGAGTAAGTGCCCGATACCGTGACACAGTTGCGCATCGGCACAATACTTCGCACCTTCCGCAAACAAGCGCTCACCAGCATGCGCTACATCAAGCGCTTCGTCGGCATCGCCAAATGTTTCCTCTACTGCCGTTTCAACCACGCCATGCATGCACCCGCCGAAGCACTGTTCAGTGCACTTCGACAGCGCCACCTCCACCGTACCGCTTCTACGATACACATCCTCACCCACTGCGTGCGCGATGCCGTGGCAATTTTTTACCACCGTAAAGGGCGTGGATGACGCGGTGACATACTTGAGCACATCACGCGGCGAATGCGTTTTCAGTATGCGCGCCACCGTGTCGCGCGCGCAGCTCTGAGACATTGTCTCGCCATGCTCCCCACTCGTTACACAGGAGAGTAGTGCGCTCGGCGCATGTGTCAGCATCACATACACGCCAGCCACGACGGCGGTAGCGAGCACTATCGCAATAAGTGCGACGTGTTTCTGCGGGCGCGCGAGGAACGCCATATGAGGGGAGTATAGCGCCGGTTATTGCGCCGACGGGTACCAATTTTCCAGCACGACCTCAATCGAAGGATCGTCCTCCGTAACCAATTGCTTAAATTTTTCCACGTCGTTCAATCCGTTGGGTGAGCGGTAGTGGTACGGATACACGCGCTTCGGCTTAAACGCAAGCACGGCATCTGCCGCTTCATCGACCGTCATGGTAAATGGTGGATTCATTGGTATGAGTGCCACGTCAATATTCGTGAGCGATCGCATTTCAGGAGTACCAGCAGTATCACCCGCTACATAGAGCGTGACGCCATTCTTCTCGATAACGTATCCGTTGCCGCGCCCCTTTGTATGCCGACTGTCTGCAGATTCCGGCAGGTTGTACATCGGGATCGCCCGGATGATCAAATCGGCCTCCGTGGTGCTCTCGCCATTGTTGAGAACAATCGCCCGCGCCTTCAGATCGTCCGGGAGCATATCGGCAACCGCTTGTGGAACAATCAGCGGCGCGCTCTGC
>CAZVMJ010000020.1:0-8824 GCA_964628005.1 uncultured Candidatus Saccharibacteria bacterium
CCTCGTCGCGACCGTCATCCATCTTCACCGGTATGGCAACCTCAATAATGCGATCTGGCTCCATCAATCGCGTGACCAATGCATCAGGCACCTTCACATGAGTAAGGGCTTCCTTGAGCTGAGCCTGTGCGCGATTCCAGGGATTGTGTGTCATATGCGTCGGTGCATTGTATACCCATTTCTCACCCCTTTTCTACGACATCCTCATGAAATTTGACTTACCCGCGATTTATTTCGTATCGAAATATGAAAGTAATCACAAACGAACGAAAGTAAGCCAAGAATCCGTGTTATCCACAATCGGCAAAAACTATGAATTTAAATGCGGTGCAAAAATGAGAGTCGCAGCCAAGAGTATTTCGGTCTAAACACGAAATACATTTCGTCACGTTTAGGATCATTCTGGGAGGATTTAGTCCTCGCAGGCTTTTTTTGACCCTCGACTCACGGAAAAACGGTATGCGTGCGCTCTCTTTGTAGAGAGATTACCAAGGTAGTGTCCATTCGTATGATGACAAACATCGCAATTACAAAACGAGACGGCCAGAAGGAACAGTTCAACGCCGATAAGATCAACCGCTCCATTGAGCGTGCCGCAGAGGGGCTTTCAGACCCTATTTCAATGGTGACACAAATCGCCACAGAGACGCGCCTCACGCTCTACGATGGGATCACCACCGACGAAATGGACCTCGCGACGATCAACGCCGCCGTACAGAACATCAAGGAAGACATTGAATACGACAAGATTGCCGTCCGCCTCCTCCTCAAGACCGTATACCGCCGCGTTGTCGGTGAGTAC
The DNA here is from genome assembly GCA_964628005.1 of uncultured Candidatus Saccharibacteria bacterium. GTDB lineage: Bacteria > Patescibacteriota > Minisyncoccia > Phycocordibacterales > UBA2100 > UBA10103. The sequence continues at coordinate 803 of CAZVMJ010000020.1, forward strand.
AACCACGACGCCAAGGAACTTGCCGCAAAGCACGCTGCGCAGTTCCCCGTGCACATCAAGAAATATGTTGCAGCCGGCCTCCTCGAGGAGCGCATGGTGAGCTCGTTTAATCTTGAGACCCTCGGCAAGGCGCTCAAAATTGAGCGGGACGAACTCCTCAACTACGCAGGCCTCTCGTCCCTTCTCGACCGGTACTCCATGCGAGACGAGAACCAGAAGCGCATCGAGACGCCGCAATACTTCTTCATGCGTGTTGCCATGGGCCTCTCGTACAATGAGTCAGATCCGACCGCAGCGGCAATTCGCTTCTACGAGAAAATGTCTCAATTGCTCTACATTGCCGGCGGTTCGACAAATCTCGGCGCAGGCACGGTACGCCCAGCGCTCTCCAACTGCTTCCTCCTTGAGATGCACGACGACATGGACCACATTGCAAAGTCTGTTGCAGATGTGCTCAAAATCTCGAAAGCTTCGGGCGGCATCGGCGTTTCGATCACCAAGCTGCGCGCAACCGGCTCTCCACTGAAGTCATCCAATACCGTTTCTTCAGGACCGACGCCGTTTGCAAAGATCATGGATACCGCAATCCGCGCCGTACAACGCGGCGGCAAGAAACTCGGCGCACTCTGCTTCTACATGGAGAACTGGCACTATGACTTCCCTGAATTCATTGATTGGAAGCACAATGCCGGCGACGACTACCTCCGCATGCGCACCGCAAACACTGCCGTATTCATCTCCGATGAATTCATGAAGCGCGTTGAGCGCGGCGACGACTGGTACATGTTTGATCCCAAAGAAACACCAGATCTCAATGAGCTCTACGGTGCGGCATTCTCTCAGCGATATGCAGAGTATGTGGAGATGGCGAAGGCCGGTAAGCTCCGCATGTTTAAGAAGGTTCCTGCAACTGAGCAGTTCCATCACATCCTCACTGCCCTGCAGTCAACCTCGCACCCATGGCTAACCTGGAAAGACCCAATCAACCTCCGCGCACTCAACAACAACACCGGCACGATTCACATGTCGAACCTCTGCACGGAGATTACGCTCCCGCAGGATCGAAACAACATCGCCGTCTGTAACCTCGCATCGCTCAACATCGCGGCCCACATTGAGGGCAAGCAGATTAATTGGGCGAAGCTCGAGGAAACCGTCCGCGTATCAATCCGCCACCTCGACAACCTTATCGACATCAACACCCTTCCGATCGAGGAAGCGGCACGATCCGACAAGGACAACCGTGCAGTCGGCCTCGGCGTAATGGGCTTCTCTGACGCACTGGAGCAGCTCTCGATGAGCTACGAATCACCGCACGCATGGGACTTCGCCGATCGCATCTTTGAGTTCATCAGCTACATGGCAATTGATGAGAGCGCAAACCTCGCCCAGGAGCGCGGCAGCTACTCGAACTTTCAGGGATCAGGTTGGTCGTTCGGCATGGTACCGGTTGATTCCATCGAACGGATGGAAAAAGACCGCGGCATGACCATCGATCTCCCGAAGATCACAAAGCAGAAGCGGCTTGATTGGGACAAGCTTCGCGCAAAAGTGAAGCTCGGCATGCGCAATGCAACGCTTATGGCTGTTGCACCGAACGCAAACATTGGGCTTGTTGCCGGTACCACGCCAGGCATCGATCCCCGATTCGCACAGGTGTTCTCGCGCAACAAGATCTCCGGTAAGTATCTCGACCTTAATCACAATCTCGTGAAGGACCTGAAGAGCATGGGCCTCTGGGAAGAGATGCGTGAAAAGATTATTGAAGCACAGGGCGATATCTCACAGATCGATGGCCTCCCGGGCTACTTCAAGGAAATCTACAAGAGCGCCTTCACCACGAATCCGTACGCATACATTGAAGTGGCAGCGCGCGCACAGAAGTGGGTTGACCAGGCTCTCTCCCGAAATATGTACCTTGAGAGCCGCGATATGACCGACATGAAGCAGGTCTACATGACCGCATGGAAGAAGGGCTTGAAGACAACCTACTACCTACACATGAAGCCGCGACACACTGCGGAACAATCGACCATCAACGTAAACAAGGCCGAGATGACTGGTAAACGAGGATTCGGCTCCATCAAACTTGCAGCCGCAGGCATTCCGGCGAATGCGACACCCTCTCCGGTGGAGATGGCGCCGGTTCAGTCGCCGATTACCGTCGAGTCGCCGGCACCGGCCCATATACCGGCCCAGCCGTCTCGCGGATTCGCGGCTGTCTCGAATGCTGCGACTGAAGCTTCAGCAGTGAGCGCCTCGACAACAATAACGCCGGCAGCATCACAGCCGATCACGAGCGCAGCACCTGTTGCACAGGCAGCAATGCCAGAGCAGGATCAGGCGCTTGCCGGCGCTCGAATGGGCTTCTCAACGGTTAAGGCGGAATCTGCCGCGACACTGGCTCCGACCGTTGCGCCTGCTGCGGCTGCAGTTGTTACACCGACCCCAAGCGGTAAAGGACGCGTCTTTACCATGCCGGATGACGGTGCTGACGACCCGAACATTTGCATCGCGTGTCAATAGAATTATCACTACAAACCGAGTAGGATTCGCTCGAAACAATTATTGGAATAGCACCACATTCATATGCTTCTAGGAAAAGCATCACCAGACGATTACAACCTGCATCCCTCGCAGTACCCATGGGCCTACGATCTGTATAACCAGGCCGTTCGAAACACATGGTTCCCGCACGAGATCGCACTTAAGGAAGACCTCGATGACTGGGCAAAGATGACCGATGACGAGCGACACGCTGTTGAATTTCTTGTCGCCTTCTTCAACCCGGCAGAGCTCATCGTGAACCGATCACTCGCACTCGGTGTATATCCGCACCTGAAGTCTGCGGAATGCCACCTCTATCTCGCAAAACAAATGTGGGAGGAGGCAAATCACTGCGTGGCGTTTGAGTACGTTCTCCAGACGTTCCCGCTTGATCGCGAACGCGTCTTCAACTTGCACACGCAGGTACCGTCGATGGCGGCAAAGGAAGCCTACATCAACAAATACATGAAGCGCATGACCGAAGACGAGCTTGATGTCTCATCGCTCGATGGCAAGCGCGACTTCGTTCGCAATCTCGTTGCAACCAACGTGGTTATGGAAGGCGTCTGGTTCTACTCGGGCTTCATGGTTGCCCTCTCCTTCCGACAGCGCAATCAGCTCCGCAACCTTGGATCACTCATTAATTGGGTACTCCGCGACGAATCCCTGCACCTCAAGTTCGGCATCAACCTCATTCACTCAATCCTTGAGGAGAATCCTGAACTCGTCACCGCAGAGTTTGCTGCAGAAATCCGCAACATCATCATTGAAGGCGTTGATCTTGAGACACGATTCAACGCTGACCTCTTCCCCCGCGGCATCCTTGGCCTCAACGCTGAGTATGTGAACCAGTACGTACAGTACGTGGCAGACCGCCGACTCACCGAGCTCGGCATGGATAAGCACTACAACGCCTCGAACCCGGCGAAGTGGATGTCTACCGCAACCGACGTCTTCGAACTGGTGAACTTCTTCGAATCACAGAACACCAACTACGAAGTAAACTCGGGCGACAGCGACAAGAAAAAGACCGCTGCCTAAACCGCCCCACACATACAGAAAAACACCGGCACCACCAGTGTTTTTCTGTATGGGAGCTACCTTACCTTTTCCGGCCAACCTTCACATGTTTCAGGTACGAAACAATGATGAAGCAGATGATGACCAGTAGAAACCACGAGGTGATTTTGTTAGTGGAAACCACATCCCACGCGTGAATCTGGCTGGGATACTTCCAGGCGCCATAGAACGTGGAGATGTTCTCGGCGATCCAAATAAAGAACGCCGTGAGACAGAAACCGAGCGAAAGCGGCATAGATAACCGCATACGGTATGGCGTAAAAAGGATTGATGTCCGCGCAAAGAAGAGAAAAACCGCGGGTATCAGAAGCAGGCGGGCATCTGGGATAAAGTGGTTGGTGAAAAAGTTGAGATATATCAATCCGCACAAGACGAGCGACCATGCGTAGCTCGGAAACTCGACAAGCTCCAGATTCAACAGACGCCAGGCCTGTGCAATGTAGCTCCCGACAGCCGCGTACATGAATCCGCTATAGAGCGGCACGGTACCGATTTTAAAAAACGCATCTTCCGGATAGCTCCACGAACCAACTGACGGATGTGTTTTGAAAAGCTCAAGCGCAAGGCCAATGAGGTGGAACAAAAAGACCGTCTTTACTTCATCCCACGTCTCTATCTTCGTAAGAAACAGGACGAGCTGTAAAAGTAGTGCGGCAACAAACAGAAAATCGTAGCGTGCAAAACCGTAGAGCGGAATGTGATTTGATGCAAATAGCAGTACAAAAAAGGAGCCTGCAAAAATACACGCCCTCGCCTCTTTCAGACCAAAGGCCAAGAACTCTGTGGAATACGCGACGAGCCGATCCATTTCGGCAGCCTACCCGTCATTACCGCAAGCGCCAAGCCACTTATTCATAGCGACAAGAGACGGCACATATCAGCATCCTCGCTGGTTATGTCCTGAGTGGGCATGAGACTCGTCTGTCATCTCCCTGCCAAGCCGTGCAGGTCATACGTTGCAACCACTTCGCTGGTTATGTCCTGAGTGGGCATGGGGAGACTCGAACTCCCAAGCCTTGCGGCATACGCTTCTGAGACGTACGCGTATACCAATTCCGCCACATGCCCACTCAATACACAAGCGCAACACGATTCCGAACCCGTGCATTGTACTGCCCCGCGTCGCTTGCGCAACGCGGGGTCTTTGTTGTTTTTCTCTCACCAGTACTGCCCCGTCATGCACGAGAAACAGTAGTGATGCGGAGTCTCTACAGCCTGCTGCAAGCTCTCGAGCGAGAGGTATGCGAGCGAGTCGGCACCAATATCATCCCGAATGCCGTCCACCGTCTTCTGGTTCGCAATCAGCTCACCGTACGACTTCGTATTGATGCCATACGTGCACGGATGCCGAAACGGTGGTGATGCAATGCGCACGTGTACGGCGCGCGCGCCCAAGAGTCGCATCACACCGATTACCTTGCGCAGCGTGGTGCCGCGCACGATGGAGTCATCGATCAGAACGACTGTTTTTCCGTTCACCTCCTCTGCCGAAAATGTGAACTTGCTCGCCACCTCCGCATCACGCATAGCCTGCGTTGCGGCGATGAACGTGCGGCCGACATAATGGTGACGATTGATCGCCGGGTAGTAATCACCCGAGCGTCCCGACGCGCCAAACCCCATTGCAATGAAGTTCGAACTGTCAGGCACGCCAACCACAATATCCGCATGCGGCACTCCAAGATCTGCTTCGAGTCGTGCACCGAGCCGCTGGCGAAAGCGGCCGACACTCTTCCCGAACACAAAGCTCGCCGGATGCGCATAGTAGATGAGCTCGAACACACACTGCCGATGTGTTGGCGGAGCGAATCGAACTACACGCGGAGCACCTCCCTCTTGAATTGAGATAAAGGTGCCCGGGTCTATGTCGTACATGTACTGCGCACCCACACTCGGATAGGCGCACGTTTCCGAGGAGATAACATATGCGCCGTCTACACAGCCGATCGACAAGGGGTGATTCCCCTGCGGATCCCGCACCGCGACGAGGCGGTCCGGAAACAACAGCAGCAATTCAAAGCTGCCTCGCAACATACCAAGCACACGCACGAACGCTCGCTCAATGTCGCGATTCGGCTCACGCTCGAGCAGGCGCACGATGAACTCCGAATCCATCGTCGTTACCCGCTCATCCGTCGGCACAATCAGCTCCAGATCAGCGGTGTTCGTCAGGTTGCCGTTGTGCGCGAGCGCAAATGGCGTCCCATGGAACATGCCGAGGATCGGCTGCACATTGTCGTATTTGAGTGACTCGGCGCCCTCACCCGACGTTGCGTAGCGAATATGCCCGATTGCAGATTTACCCTGCAAACGCTCGAGCATTTCCGGAGTGAACGCGTTTCGAGCGATGTCTTGCCCGCGTTCACGAAACAGAAACCTACCGTTTGACGAAGCGATTCCCGCCGCATCAACCGCCCGGTGCTGGTTGTGATGCAGGCCAATGACCGTAAGCTCGGCAGCTTTCCGCATGCCAAGTATTCCAAAAAGTCCGCACATCGGATGCTCTCCCGTTTTGAACAAACCTGCCCCGACTATAGATAAAAAGCATCATGTCTGCCACATCGGTATAATGCCGGGATGAAAATGAACAAGTCCCGATTCCTGAAGTCGCTGAGTGATGTCTATACCCGCATCGCCCGCACGAAACACGGTGTTGGAGTCGTCGCGATCCGAACGATCCCGAAAGGAACCGACCCTTTCAAAAACTGTGATCCTTTTGGCGATGTCATACAGATTCCTGAAGCGGAATTCGAAGCGTCGGACACCCCTGAAGAAGCAAAGCGTCTGGTGAGAGATTTTTGTGCGCTGCAAGACGGCGTCTACTTTGTTCCTGATTACGGTATTGATGCAATCGATAAATCGTATTTTGTGAATCATTCCCGCACGCCCAACCTCATTGTAGAGAAAACCGGCGAGCGTTTCGTTGCCGCGCGCACCATTGAACCCGGCGAGGAACTCACCGCCGACTATCGCGCATATCACGATACGCGCACGTTTCGCACTTAAGCATCCACTGCTTCAATGTCGGCGCCTAATACCTTGAGTCGCTCGTGCAGATTTTCGTATCCGCGATTGATCGGATAGACATTATAGAGCACCGACTCCCCTTCTGCTGCAAGCATGCCGATCAATATGAGTGTTGCCGGACGAAGCGCAGGCGGCGCTTCAATATGCGCCGGGCGCAATTTTGTAGCACCACGCACGAGTGCTCGGTGCGGATCGAGCAGTTCAATATCGGCGCCCAAGTGGTTCATTTCGAGATAGTAGTGCGCGCGTCCGTCATACACCCAATCATGAATGAGTGTGTTGCCCTGTGCCTGCGTTGCCACCGGCACAAAGAACGGAAGATTGTCCATGTTGATGCCTGGATATGGGCGCGCATGAATCTTTTCGGCCGCCGCGATCAGCTCTGAAGGATACACGGTGATATCACGCAGGACGGTGTGGCCATTTTCCGACGCGTATCGCTCCCCATATGAAAACTTCAGGCCCATCTGTCCGAGGGTATACATTTCAAGTTCAAGAAAGTCGATCGGGCATCGCGTAACGGTGAGCTGCGAGCGCGTGGTCGCGGCGAGCGCTATAAAAAACATCGATTCAATCGGGTCTTCACTCGGATGTCCATGGATTTCACCATTGATTTCAGAGAGACCATGAACCACCAATGTTGCCGTTCCGATGCCGTCAATTTTCACACCGCAGTGCTGCAGAAAAACGCAGAGATCCTGGACCATGTAGTTTGCGCTCGCAAACTTTACAATCGTCGTTCCCGGAATTCGCGCAGCCGCCATGAGAACATTTTCGGTTCCCGTGTCCGATGCTTCAGACATGATGATTTCCGACGGCCTGAGATCGTGAACCTCTACATGATAGGTGTGCGCCTCTTCGTTACCCGTCACTTCAATGCCGAGCTTTGCGAGCGCATCGATATGCGCACCGAGACTGCGCTTACCCAAGTTGCAACCCTTCGGGGCCGGAAGATCAAACGATCGAAACATGTGTGCAAGCGGCGCAATAAACATTGCGATCGATCGTGTTCGTGACGCTGCTTCGTGATTAATGTTACTCAAATCAATCTGAGCTGGCGGGGTGATGCGCATATCACCGCTTTCATCCCACACAATGCGCACACCAATGGATTCCATGACTTCGATGAGGCGCTTTACCTCTTCAATGCGCGGCATGCGCTTGAGAATTGTCTCGCCCTTATTGAGGAGCGTTGCAGCAAGCATTGCTACCGCCGCATTCTTCGAAATATTCGTCTGGACGGTCCCGGAAAGTACCTTGCCGCCACGTACGCGATAGTTCATAGATGTGTGTAAGACTATCGCGGATACTGCGTGAGGGAAACATCCCTCACCGTTCTGTTCTCTGTGCGCCCGGGAAGAATATTCT
>CAZVMJ010000021.1:0-8122 GCA_964628005.1 uncultured Candidatus Saccharibacteria bacterium
AGCCACATGGTGTCGCGATTCGGCGGGAGTTCGTCCTCGTGTGGAATGTTGTGCAACAAACGCTCCATCGTTTTTCGGTTGTCGCCCTCAATGGGGGCGGCTTGTCGGCAGTGCGGGCACAGGCGGCGCACGAGGCGTTGTGCCATCGCAGTGGTAACAGCGGCGCCGAGAATGTCGGGCGATACACCCATATCAATAAGGCGAGGGAACGTGCCGCCGGCGTCGTTGGTGTGCAGTGTCGAGAATACGAGGTGACCGGTGAGTGATGCGTTCACGGCCGTTGAGGCGACTTCTGCGTCTCGGATCTCGCCAACCATGATGACGTCCGGGTCTTGTCGGAGTGTTGAACGCAAGCCCTGTGCGAATGAATAGTCTTTTGAAACCTGTGTCTGTACTACGCCGGAGAGGTGATACTCGATCGGGTCTTCAATCGTGACGATCTTAATTTCTGAGCTGAGAACGCGACCCAAGAATGCATACAGTGTGGTCGTCTTTCCTGATCCGGTCGGGCCAGTGTTCAAGATCATGCCGTTTGGTTTTGCGATCTCGTGGTTAAAGATCTCCATCAGGTATTTATCGAAGCCAAGTGCCTCCATAGGGAGTGAGATCGTCGACGGATCGAGAATACGCATGACGATCGTTTCAGCATAGGCGCCGGGCAGCACCGAGGCGCGAATTTCAATTTCTTTTCCGCCGACGACAATCGAAAAGCGACCGTCCTGGGCCATGTTCTTAATATTGAGCTTCAATCCGGAAAGGAGTTTGAGGCGCGCAGAAACGAGTGCATAGGTGGGGGCGTCAAACATCATGACCTCCACGAGCACGCCATCGAGGCGGTAGCGCATGCGTACGCCTGAGTCTTCCGGCTCCAAGTGCACGTCGGATGCACCAAGCGAGAGCGCGCCGCCCATGAGAATTTCGAGCACGCGCGAGATGCGGTGCGCGTCTTTTGAACCGCTATTCTGCGCTATTTCCGCCTTCACATCTTCAAGCGTATGCAGTTTCTGAAGCATTTCCTGAATCGTTTCGTTTGAAAGAGTGAGGACGCCGGCCTCAGTTTGCGTTGCAAACGTGATGTCGTGATAGCGATCCCACGCGTGTTCGAGAGAAGCGCGCGAAACGATAAAGCGTCGAACCTGGTACCCGAGCTTTTCTATGATCTGAATCTGGCGAAGAGAATCGGGGCGATCCGGTGCGCGCATAGCAACGAAGATCACCTTGTTCTGTTTTCGAAAGGGTGCCACCTCGGATTCGCGCGCATCTTTTTCAGGGAGGAGGCCGAGCGCGTCGGTATCGATGGATTTTGAAGTGAGGTCAACGTACTCAACGCCGTACTTATTTGAAAGCATTTCAGCAAGCGCCTCTTCTTCCTTAAGGCGAAGCTCGTGCAGGCGTTCGTCTTGCTTTTTTTCGTTGAAATCGGTCACGTATGTATTTTACCGCATGACTGGTGTGTATTTGGTATGCTCGTGCCATGCAGGAGCGAACAAGTAGTCCACAGGAAGTGCAGGCGCTCGCCGCGCGAATCGTTGCCTCACTTGAACCAAAGACGAGTGCCACGGTGCTCGCGCTCTCCGGCGACCTCGGTGCAGGAAAGACGACCTTCTCGCAAGGCGTTGCCGCGGCGCTGGGTGTTTCAGAAACCGTCTCGAGCCCGACGTTTGTTATTGAAAAGGTGTACGTCCTGGAGGGCGGTTCATTTGAGCGGCTCGTGCACATTGATGCATATCGCATTAAAGCAGTGCGCGAGATGGAGGTGCTTGCATGGGCGGAACTAATGAATGATCCGAAATCGCTCGTCGTTATTGAGTGGCCGGAAAAAATTGCAGAACTCATTCCGGATGATGCCATCCGTATTTCATTCGACATTGCAGGCGACGAGCGTATCATCACATCTGCGTATGGCGACTAAAAAAACGGCAAAAAAGGCAGCCAAGAAGTCTGCGATCACTCCCGTGGGAAGAATGGGGAGTACGCTGCCGAAAGATGATGCAAAGCCGGCGCGCATTGTCCTGCTCGATTCGCACGCGATTTTGCACCGCGCGTACCATGCGCTACCGGATTTTTCGAAAGCAAACGGCGAGCCTACCGGTGCGCTCTACGGCCTCGTGCTCATGCTTTTGAAAATTTCAGAAACACTGAAGCCGGACTACATCATTGCCACCCGCGACCTTCCGGGGAAGACAGTCCGTCATGAGTCGTATGAGGCATATAAAGCAACCCGCGCCGAGATTGATCAGGCGCTCATCAAGCAGCTCAATCAGGCCCCGGATATTTTTAAGGCATTCGGTATTCCGGTGTACGAAAAGCCGGGATATGAGGCCGACGATATGCTCGGCACCATTGCGCGCGAAACGAGCAAGCGAGCCGATCTTGAAACCATTATTGCAACAGGTGACAGCGACACGCTTCAGCTCGTTTCGCCTCGTGTGAAGGTCTTTATGCTCCGCACCGGAATTTCGGACACCGTGATTTACGACGAGGCGGGCGTGCGCGAGAAGTATGGGTTCGGCCCCGAATATGTGGTGGACTACAAAGGAATTGTGGGCGACACCTCCGACAACATTCCCGGTGTCCCGGGTGTGGGCGCGGGAAGTGCCAGCAAGCTCATTGCAACGTATGGCGATCTCGATGCTATTTATGCCGCGATCAGCAAAAAGGGAATAGAGGATGTTGCAAAAGAGAGTGGTGTGCGTAAAAACTACGTGACACTCGTGGCTGAAAATCAGAAACAAGCGGAGTTTTCTAAAGAGATTGCAACCATTCACTGCGATCTGCCGATCGGTTTTTCGCTCCCGGAGCGGCACTACAGCATGAAGGATTTCGCCGAAGGTATCGGCTCAATATTGGAGCAGTACGAATTTCATTCAATTCGGCAGCGATTGAAGTCGCAGCTCGGTCTCTCAGAGCCGACGGTGCAAACCGCGGGGGAGAGTGATGTGGTGGTGTCTGCCGATGAGCTTAAAGAGGTGAGTGTGGCGACATGGCTTTTGAAGAGTGACATGACGGCACCGACCGCGCAGGATATTCTCTCGTACGCAAAAACCACGAGCTTTGACGATGCGAAGAAAAAGATATTCCGCGAGCTGCATGAAACCGGCCGATTGGAGCGCGTGTTTGAAGAGATCGAAAAGCCGCTCATTCCCGTGGTGAACCGCATGAATGCAACCGGCATCATGCTCGATGTTCCGTATCTGAATGGTCTCGAGCGCGAATATGCCGCGGAGCTCTCGAAGATTGGCTTGCGCATCTTTGGCTACGTGGGGCACGAGTTTAATATCAATTCACCTAAGCAGCTCGGCGACGTGCTCTTCGACGACCTGAAAATAACGCCAGAGAAGCAAAAGAAAACGGCAACCGGCGCACGTACGACGCGAGAAGAAGAGCTGCTCAAGATGGCAGACCAGCACCCGATCATTGCCGACGTGTTGTCGTATCGAGAGCTTCAGAAATTACTCGGCACCTACGTGGAGAAGATGCCAAAACTCGTCGGCGCCGACGGGCGATTGCGCACGGAGTTTGTGCAATCCGGATCGGCAACCGGTCGTATGTCGTGCCAGGATCCAAACCTGCAAAATATTCCGATCAAAACAGAATCCGGCCGTCGCATTCGCCAAGGATTTATTGCACCGAAGGGCTCTAAGATCGTGGCGATCGATTACTCGCAGATTGAACTGCGCATCGCCGCCGGCCTCTCCAACGATGAAATTCTCACCGGAGTATTTAAGCGAGGGGAGGATGTGCACGCGGCAACTGCCTCGCAGGTCTTTGGTGTTCCCGTTACCGAGGTGGATCGCGAGATGCGACGTCGCGCCAAGGTGATTAACTTCGGCATTTTGTACGGCATGGGAGTGAATGCGCTCCGGCAAAACCTTGGGGAGGGAGTGTCTCGCGATGAGGCCGCCACCTTTCTTTCGGAATATTTCCGCAACTTCGCGGGTGTTGCTCAATATATAGAGAAGACAAAAGCGGAGGCGGCTCGGCTTGGCTACACCGAAACCCTCTACGGTAGACGCCGGTACTTCCCGGGTTTCTCGTCGCCGCTGCCAAACATAAAAGCGCAGGCGGAGCGAATGGCGATCAATGCACCGATACAGGGCACGCAGGCCGACATTATCAAGCGTGCGATGGTGGTGGCAGACGACATGCTTGAAAAGAAGGGGTGGCGTGATCGTGCAAAGCTGCTTATGCAGGTGCACGACGAACTCGTGTATGAAATTCGCGAGGATTCAGTAGAGGAAATCGGTGAGGCGATTCGTTCTGTCATGGAAGATGTCGTGGACCCTGCGCAATTGAGCGGCGTGCCGATTACTGCCGAGATGTCGGTGGGGGATACGTGGGGAAGCGTTCAGAAAATTGCGCACCAATAACATGCTCTATTTCTTTTACGGTACCGATACAGAAACCGTGCGCGCTGCATTGAACTCGGCAGTGGAGGCGCATGCAAAAGATGCGGATGTCATTCGCATTACCGATGCCCACACGCTCGCCGATCTCGATATGGCGCTCATGGGCGGGGGAATGTTTGGAGGCAGGCGTGTAGTCGTGCTCGACGGTGTCCTTGCGAATGAAGAGATGCGAGTCGTCGTAATGAGTGCGCTAGCGCGGCTGAGATCATCTTCCGACACGATATGCCTGCACGAATATGTGCCGGACGCGGCTACAAAAAAGCAGGTGGAAAAGTATGCTGAACAGACGCAGAAGTTTGAGCTCGCAAAAGGGAAGGTCGCAGACACGATTTTTAATGTGGTGCGCCCGCTGCAGGACGGCAAGAAGAAAGATTTGTGGGTGGCATACCAGCGGGAGATTCTCGCAGGCAAAGCGCCGGAAGCGATTCATGGCATGTTTTTCTATGCGGCAAAGGATTTGTTACTGAAGCGCCCGCAGGACGCGCGTGCCCGGCGCATGGTTGCTGAGCTTGCTGAATTGCCACATGAGTCACGCCGCTCGGGTTATGAACTGGAGTACGCACTCGAGCGCTTTGTACTTTCTGTCGCGTGATACTATTTCAAGCATGACATCGCGAGCAGGTTTCTCGCTGGTACTAGCAGTCTTCTTTTTAATTTTCTCTTACTCGGGCGTAGCTCATGCGCAGGGCGGAAACGCTGATTGTAATCTCCCGGGCATGTGCCAGTTTGGTACCACCTGCAATAAACAACCGGGCGTGATCGGTAAACCCTGCTTTAAGGTAGTTAACGGATTTACGAGCACTGGCGCATGCGTTGCTCCTATGGTTTGCGAAACGACAGGTACGAGCGATGGCAAAGGTCCTGATCAGGGCCTCTCAAAGCTCGGCGAGATGCTCGGTAAGCTGCTCGAACAGCTTATGAAAGCCGGGCAGGGTGGAGGTGGTGATCAGGGTGGGCAGCCGACCAATGGCCAGACATGCACTACGCTGCAGCCAACGCAGGACCGTGTCCTCGTTGCACAGTATCCGGGCTGTTATTTCTATCAGGAAGGAACAGCTTCAACGACACCCACCATTTACGATCCGTCGGGTGGCCTTGTGGCTAATCCGCTCTCGGGTACAAAGCCGCTGCAGGTTGTATTCTCATACAACAACGGCACGGCAGACTGCGGTACGCCACCAATGTTTATAGATTTCGGCGATGGAAACTCGGAGAATCTCCCCACGTACGCCTCGTCCTCAAGCTGCGCAGCGATTACCGAAACTATTACGCACACCTTTACGTCCGACGGTTCATACACGGTTCGTATGAAGGATGCAACAACGCAGGCGGTCAAAGGTGGTGTGACGGTAACAGTGGGTGCCGGCACTGCCACGAGCACGACGCCGTCGCCGGATAATTCAAACACGAATACCAATACGAACACTGGCACAAATACCAATACCAATACAAATACAAACGGGTCAACGACCAACGTGTTTTTGAACAAGACGGGCTCCACCAATAATACAAATTCAAATATCTCGAATACGCTCTTTGATACGCCGCTTAATAACCTGAACAAGACCGGCTCGGTGAGCACTGGCGGATCAAATGGTACGCAGACGGGCGGCAGTGTTTCCACCGGTGGTTCAAACAAAAACGACGACGGAGCTGCGCTCAATTTTGATACGCCGCAGTCGATCGTGCAGTCCATCATTCAAAAAAACGTGCAGCCAGGCGCGTATGGTGATGTAAAAATTCTTGAAAACGGCACCACGATCATTGCCGGCAATCGCGGCAAGAATTCTGAAGTTGTTGGATTCTTCGGATTGAGCGGCGGCACAACGCAGCAGGGCAGTGCGGTGCAGCGCCTGTGCACGGCGCGTCCGTGGGGAACGAACTTCCTTTCGTTCATCATTCCGTCAACATTCTTCGACTCGCTGTGCACGTGGCGCGGATATTCCGTGGGCCCGAAAACAACAACGCCGCCGCCGACGACAACCACCACCGCTCCCAAGACGCAGGTTCAGCCGGCGCAAACAGGTAAGACACAGCCGAAGACAACTCAGCCGACAACAACGCCGCCGGCAACCAACACCGCAGCAAAACCCAAGGTGGACATCTGGGCTTCACCCACAACCGTACCACTCGGTGCACGCACGTCGATTTTCTGGAACACCTCGAATGTGCAGAGCTGTGTGCAAACCTCACCGGACGGCAGCTTCTCGCACAAGACCTTACAGGGCGGGGCATCTACAGTGCCGCTCGCCTCAGCAACGACGTTCACGATTTCGTGCATCGGCCTCGACGGTTTGCCGTACACAGACAATGTAACGGTGATGATCGCGATCTAGGAAGCGCTAGAGCACCAGGAAGAAAAACACTGCCGCAATGACGATGCGGTAGATGCCGAAAAGCTCAAACGAGCGACTTCGCACATATGCGAGCAAGAATTTGATACTCGCAAGCGCGACAACAAACGAAACCACAAATCCTACAGCAAGCGGAGCAATGTCGGTGGATGAGAATGATTGGTAGTTCTTGAGTATATCGAGCGCGGTCGCGGCACCGATCGTGGGAACGGCAAGCAGGAATGAGAACTCAACAATAGCCCGGCGTGAAATACCAAGAGCAAGGCCGCCTACTATGGTGGCGGCAGATCGAGAAACGCCCGGAATAACGGCAACCGCCTGCGCAACGCCTACGAGCGCCGCTTGCGAGAGTGTAATGTCGCGACTGTCTTGTGCGGTATCGGGTCGCTCTGTATGAAAGCGTTCAAAAAGAATCAGAAACAAGCCGCCAAGCGCAAGTGCTGCCACAACAACCATCGGGTTGCCAAGCAGGACATCTTTTACGAACGGATAGACGGTAAACCCAACGATGGCAGTGGGAAGAAACCCTGCGATCAGTCGCTTGATGATCGCGACATCAAAGAATGACTTGAAATACAGTACGGCGACAGCGCACATCGCGCCGAGCTGAATCACAATCTCAAAGCTCTTCACAAAATCTGTTTGCGGTAGACCCAGTAGGTGAGAGGTGAGTATGAGGTGGCCGGTGGATGAGACGGGGAGAAACTCAGTGAGGCCCTCGACGATACCAAGTATGAATGCGTCTGAAATATTCATGGTGATTTATCGGCGTACCCGAATGTTGAGCAGTATACGCGCGAGCATACCTGCGGTCACGGCGAAGATAATCCCGCCCACTACATCGATGCCGTGGTGCACGCCTGCCTGCATACGAGCAATACCCACAATAATCGCAATAAGAAAAAGCATAGATCCCATGATGCGGTTTCTGGTGAATGCTAGGAAGGCGATGGCAGATGCGACGAGTGTATGCATCGAGGGAAATCCGTTTTCCACGCCTGGGGGGACGAGTGGTTCGAAGTCGCCGATAACAAAGGGTCGCGGATTTGAATAGAAATGGGAGCCAATTTTTGCAATCACATACGCCAGAAGGAGTGTGAGGATGGCTTGGATCACAAAGCGTGCGCGGTCGCGGGGCGACAGTATCCAGATAACCTGCAAAAGCAGCAGGGGGGACACGATGATCAGATAGCGCGCGAGGAGCACAATCAGTTCATCCATAGAAAAAATGTATCACGGCCGCGCGCTCGCCGAGTGCGATCATCGGTGTTATATTCCTCGTGATTACCGTCCATAGCTCAGCTGGTAGAGCAGCTCCCTTTTAAGGAGACGGTCCCAGGTTCGATTCCTGGTGGACGG
>CAZVMJ010000022.1:0-7629 GCA_964628005.1 uncultured Candidatus Saccharibacteria bacterium
CACCGAGCCTCGAATGTTGGTCAGGATGCCGTTTTCTTTCGCGTGACGGAGAAGGTCTGAAACCACGAGGAAGTAGGGCGAATATCCCTTCTTAGAAATGACGGACAATTCGTAATCAACGCGCTGAATCGTAGATTCTTGTTTCTCGACGCCGCGGCGTTCAAAGCCTGCATACGTGAGCTCGCGCAAAACTTCATCGGCATTTTTTCCATCGGGAAGTTCGAATGCAGGGAACACCCATTTTCCAAGATCGAGCTCCACATTGCACATCTCGGCAATTTTTATCGTGTTGTCGAGCGCCTCCGGCAAATCTTTAAAGAGGGAGATTGCTTTTTCTTTCGTAATGAACGAAAAATCGTTTGCCGTTCCTTCAAAGTCTCGATTGAGCGTGCCGCCGTTTCGAATCTTGGTGACGAGTTCGCGTGCGATTGCGTCTTCAGGCTTCAGGTAATACGTATCGTGCGCCGCAACAAGCGGAATGCCCGCATCGTGTGCAAACGTAATAATGCGCTGCATTCGCTCTTCGTGTCCTTCCACTTCGTGGTGTCGGGTTATCTCGACGTAGCAATCATCGCCAAACATACGCTTGTACCAGTTGAGCGATTCCACAGCGCGGTCATCGAGGCCATCTTTGAGTGCCTTTGCGTGCTCGCCGCCAAACGACGGCAAAATCGCGATCAATCCTTCTTTGTATTCTTCAATCAATTCACGATCGAGACGCGGACGGTAGTAAAATCCTTCAATGTATGCACGCGAAACTACCTTGAGCAGATTGCGGTAGCCCGTGATGTTCTTCGCGAGTAGGACAAGGCGCGAGGTGCGATCGTCGATGCGGTGCTCTTTATCGTGTCTCGTGCGCGGCGCCACGAAGAAATCTACGCCAAGTATTGGTTTGATGCCCGCCGATTTGCATTCTTTATAGAATTCAATCGCGGCATACATATTGCCGGCATCAGTGAGCGCGAGCGCGGTCTGACCGTCTTCTTTTGCCGCCTCAACCAAATCTTCGATCTTCGGCAGTGCCTCGAGGAGCGAGTAGTGCGAATGGGTATGCAGGTGAACGAAGTCGCGCGCGCTCATGTCGAGTGCAGTATACCTCGTGTGATTTTTCAACAGCCCGTTGATTACAAAGTCGACCGATTTTTTCCTACTTTGTCTACTCATGCCAGGGATAAAGATATGCTCGGTCTTCATCGGGTCTTCTGCAAGCGGTTTGGTAAAATACAGGAGTAATGCGGTATGTGATCGGCATAGATGAGGCGGGACGGGGCGCACTTGCCGGACCCGTCTGCGTCGGGGCCGTGCTGATGCCGCTCGATCTCGATTGGCGGGTCGCGTATGCGCTCGTGACGTCCCGTGGAGAGCCGAGGCTCCGGGACTCGAAGAAGCTCTCGGCGCAGCAGCGCGAGGTGCTCTACGAATACATTGCAACCCACGGCCGCCTCAAACATGCGGCCGCGTTTGTTGATGCACCGGTTATCGATTCAATCGGCATTGTGAATGCCGCGCACGAGGCGGCAGCAGTTGCGCTCTCGCGGCTTGCTATTGGGCCGGATAAGGCCGAAATTCTCCTTGATGCCGGCCTGAAGGTGCCAGATCACTGGCAGCAGCGTTCCTTTATACGGGGAGACGAGAATGTGCCCGTAATCGCGTTTGCTTCCATTATTGCAAAGGTCACCCGGGATCGCCTTATGGAGAGCCTGCCGGATCATTTTGCGGGGTACCGGTTCTCAGAGCACAAGGGTTATGGCACCTTGGAGCACCGCCGCGCGATCGCAAAAGAGGGGCTCTCGGTTCTCCACCGAGCGTCCTTCTGTAAGAACCTCGCCAAGGGCCGGACGCCTGAAATAGCAGCTTAAAACGGCCCTGTTTGCCAAGTGCTGGAATATCTGTATAATCCGCGTCTATATGGTAGTACGAATGCGTCGCAACCGATCCCAGACCGCCAAGCGGCGTTCTCATCATGGGCTCACTACGTCTCGTGTCACAACGAGCAAGGAGGGAAATGTACACCTCCGCCACCGCGTTGATCCGGAGACGGGTCTCTATCGCGGCAAAGTCGTTATTGATGTTGTTGCCCGCGCAAAGCGCGAGCAGCGCCGCATGAAGCGCAAGGAGCAGGAGCTTCGCGCAAGCGGTCAGGTTCGAGACGACAAGAAAGAGGAAGCAGCAACCAAATAACGAAACACACAGAGCGGGCGAGAGCCCGCTCTTTGTTTTGTGCCGAGTTGTCCACTGTTTTCATACGCACTTTATGTATTTGCGTGTACACTAGTGAAGTCTCGTTCCTTCGAATATGGCGAATCGACATCTTGCCCGATCTGTAGCACTTCAAGTTCTCTTCGAACGCGATGCGGCAAATGGTCAAATGGAAATTGACGACGCATTCGGCCGCTTGGCCGATTACGCCAAAGAATTTGGCGCGCGCGATTCCGATTTGCCGTTCATGAAGAATCTCCTCCAGACGGCGATTACAAAGCAGAAAGAAATTGATGATGTTATTGTGCGTGCCGCTCCGGAGTGGCCGCTCGATAAGATTGCCGCGATCGATCGAAATATTCTTCGCGTGGGGCTTACTGAGCTTTTGTATGCAGATCGCACACAGGTGCCGGCAAAAGTTGCCATTAACGAAGCAATTGAGCTTGCAAAGGCATTCGGTAGCGCGTCGTCTGGTCGCTTTGTAAATGGTGTGCTGGGTGCGGTGTACGTCGAGCTCGGTGAGCCGGGTAAAAACGAAGGCGGCTCACGAAAGGCACAGGCGAATCCTGCAAAAATGCCCCTTGAGGAATTGGCGGGAGCAGTGGTGTACGCGGAACACGAAGGGGAATACTATCTCGCGTTCGTACACGACATCTTCGGCCATTGGACGATTTCCAAAGGAAAGGTGGAAGCCGGTGAAGACGTAAAGCAGGGCGCCATTCGCGAGATCAAAGAAGAAATGGGGCTTGATATCGAGCTCGTGGAAGAAATTGGCGTGAATGAATACATTGCAAATGATTCAAAGGTGCAGGGTGGCAAAAAGAAAAAGCGCGTTACCTACTTTCTCGCAAAGTCGCCGTTTACCGACATTAAGCTCGGCCCATCCGGTGGCTTGGATGACGCGCAGTGGTTTCCGCTCGCTGCCGTGGGCGATTTGAACTTCTACGACGATTCGCTCACCAAAATTGTGATCCCGGCCATCAAGGCGCTCGCAAAGATTCGCGAACAAGGTACGAAGAAGTAGGTGCGTATGGATTTCGCACCGTTTGAAGCCAAGATCGGATACACCTTTCGCAAGAAAGAACTGATCGAGCAGGCATTCACCCATCGATCATATTTGAACGAGCATCGGCAGAGTGGCCGACAGCACAATGAGCGCCTCGAATTCTTAGGCGACGCCATTTTGGAATTGGTAGTAACCGAATTTTTGTTCACCAAGTATCCCGATAAACCCGAAGGCGAGCTTACGGCGTATCGCGCAGCGCTCGTAAATACGAATTCTATTTCCGATGCCGCGCAGGCGCTTGGCATGAACGATTTTCTTTTGCTGAGTAAGGGTGAATCGCGCGACACCGGTCGCGCCCGCCAGATTATTCTTGCAAACGCTTTTGAAGCGATCATCGGCGCTATTCATCTTGATGCCGGATATCCCGCGGCGCGCGATTTCATTTCAAAGCAATTGTTCCATAAAGCGGATATCGTCGTTGAAAAGCGCTTGTGGCAGGACGCAAAATCACGTTTGCAGGAAATTTCACAGGAGAAGCTTGGCTTCACACCGGTGTATGAGGTGGTGAGTCAGACCGGTCCTGATCACGACAAGGTATTTGTAACCGGGGTGCGCCTTGGCGGTGAGCGTGTCGCAACGGGTGAGGGGCGCTCTAAGCAGGAAAGCGAGCAGGCGGCAGCCGAAAAGGCGATTGCAGCGAAGGGCTGGTAGCCTTGACTTTTGATATTTAATATGGTATAAGGGCTGTGGCGTTCCACGGTCTGCTGCCACCGTGGAATGTTATCCGCAGGCAGCTTTTTGATGGAGACGTAGCCACATGGCTAACGCTTTCTACCTTCACGCCAGCAAGCCGGAATTGGTGACCGGCCTCCGTGCAATGAAATTGTACGGTGATGTGACGAATGAACGGCCCGACCTGGGAGTGCTCTTCGGGCGCTACCAGAACGTACCGGTCATTCGGGGGAAGGGGAAATCGGAGATGCGCAAGACGCCCGATAAGGGCAGCGACTCTCAGGTCCTCTGGGCGCACCGAGGTGCCCGGCCCTTCGTGCACGCCGACGGGCGGGTGCACGACATGTCTGTCGTGAATGGAAAATCGAAGAAGGGCGGCGCGATCAAGCTCATGAGCGCGCCGACTGGTGATGGCAAGTTCGTGGTCCACCTGGAAACGGGTATCCCTGAGCACTGGGACATGGATCACGTCGCAGCCTTCATGGCCCAACTGAAGCCGGACCAAATGAGGTCCCACGGCTCGGAGCGCATCGACGATGGCTCTGATTCCGTGCTTGCCACCCGCATACGGTGGCAAAGGCCGAAGCAACGCATTGCCGGTTCCGCCGATGCCCTTGATTCCTCCAAGGGTGTCCGGATCTACTCCGGCGATGCATGGCTGATGTCACCGGGTTCGGAAATCTTCGTGTACGACATCACGGGACGTGCGTTCCGTGTTGTCTGCGAAGCGACCGGGCCCCGCGTGGCTGACGCGGGTACCTCCAACCCTCACGACCGTTTCCTCGGACTCGTGAAGGCGCGGAAAGATCGTCTCTCTGCGGCGGACGCAGAGAAGTCCGACAAGAAGCCTGTCGCTGATATACCAACGGTTGAGCCTGTCGAGGCGAAGCCGAGCGGCTGGTTCGGTCGGAAATGACCTTTGGGTGCACCGGACCACATCTGGTGCATCGGCCCGCAGGACTTGTTCCTGCGGGCCATCACGTTTTTATATTGACAAAGAGTTAGTTTGTAGTATTATATTTTCGGTTACTACGAAAGGGCTTCCGATGGAAGACAAAGTCAAAGCCGCTGTCATCACATTCATCACCTTGGCCGCGCTGCTGATCTTTAAGCAGACGGCCGGACCCTACCTTATCCAGGCGGGGATTTTGCGACCGGAAACGGTCGCGCTGATCGTGGTGATCTTCGCCTTCGTCATCGCGGGTATGGCACTCAACATCTTCCTTCCGGAGGTGTACGTGTTCCTGATCCTCGTGATAGTTCTCATGGGGTTCCTTCAGTATCACGGCTACATCAACGTGTTGCCGCCGATGCCGAAGTTCCCGCTCTGAGGAGGCGCGTGTGCCTCCTCTCAGAAACGCTCGCGACCTCCGCGGGCGTTTTCTTGTTACAATTGCCTCGTGTATTTGAAATCGATCGAGCTATCGGGCTTTAAATCATTCGGAAAGAAATCCGAACTGGTTTTTACGTCACCGATAGCATCAATCGTAGGGCCGAACGGCTCCGGTAAATCAAATGTTGCCGAAGCGTTTCGTTTTGTGCTTGGCGAACAATCGATGAAAAGCATGCGCTCGAAAAAGGGCGAAGATCTCATTTGGGGCGGTTCGCCCACGATGCCGCGCGGCAATCGCGCGAGCGTGAAAGTAACGTTTGATAATGCAAACCGCCTCCTTGATATCGATTTTAATGAAGTCGTGCTCGAGCGTGTGGTGTATCGCGACGGCCAGAACGAGTACCTCATGAACGGCTCCGTCGTTCGCTTGAAAGATGTCATTCGACTGCTCGCGGGCGCAAATATCGGCGGCTCGGGCTATCAGATTATTTCGCAGGGTGAGGCGGATCGTATTCTCAACGCCTCGCCGAAAGAGCGTCGCGAAATGGTGGAAGATGCGCTTGGCTTGAAACTCTATCAGCACAAGAAAGCGGAGAGCGAACGAAAGTTGGATGAAACGGCGATCAATATTGATAAAACAAAATCGCTGCGCCGCGAGATTGCACCGCATTTAAATTTCCTACGCGCGCAGGTGGAAAAAATTGAGAAGGCGCGCGAAATGAAAGACGAGCTCGCGGCAAAACTTGCCGATTATCTCTCGCGCGAGCACGCGTTCCTCACACAGGAAGATGCACGCATTCTCGAAGACGCGCGCGCAGATGAAACAGAAATCAAAGCGCTCCAGCAAAAGCTGCATGAAGCAGCCGCGAAAAGTGGGCGCTCTGCCGATACCGCAGCGCAGGAATTGCAGGCGCGTGTGCAGCAGCTCACATCGCGCCTCTCAGAAACGCGCCGCCGTCGTGAAGAAATTACGCGCGAGCTCGGACGCGCGGAAGGTGCGCTCGAGGCTACGAATGTCACTGTTGAGAGTATTGTGCCAGTGCCGCACGTGCGCCAGTTTGTGCACGAGGTAGACGACACCCTCTCGCATGCAGAGCGATCCGAAGATGCACATACAATGCGCAGCATAGTTTCAGAAGTGCGTGGACGCATTCGTGCGTTCGTGGACGGACTCGCGGGAACTGCGCCGGAAACGAATCACGAAGTAAAGCAGCAAATTGAACGCTTGGGCACACAGCTGCGCTCGGTAGAAGAAGAGGAGGCACATTTGCAGACAGATATCGATCTTGCACGCGCCGGTATCGCACAGAGCCGCGAGGCGTCATTTGCAGCGGAGCGCGAATCAGTTGAAATTCAGTCGAAGATCCGTGAAGTGCGCTCGCGTCTTGATACCGCAAACGCGGCGCGTGGCCAGGTGGCGGCACTCCGCCAGCGTTTTGAAGAAGAAGTGCGCGAGGGGATTGCGCTCATTGGTGCGGCAGTACACGCCTGGGATAAAAATGCAATTCCGGACGGTGCCCTCTCTGAAGAGCGATCGGTGCAGGAAAAGCGCCGCCGAGATATTGAGCGCCTCAAAATAAAGATTGAAGAGAGCGGTATTGGCAATGGCGATGCGATCATTAAAGAATTTGCACACACAAAGGAGCGCGACGAATTTTTGGCGCGCGAGCTCATTGATCTTGAGAAATCTGCAGAATCGCTCAAAGACATCATCGTGGATCTCGAAAAGACCATCGACGCGCGATTCCATGAGGGCTTGAAGGAGATTAATGGGGCGCTTTCTATGTTCTTCGCCAAGCTCTTCAACGGCGGCGAAGCTAAATTCCTCGTCGAAAAGCCAAAGCGTGCCACGCGCTCCGACGACGATGACGACATGCTCGATGTAGCCGTTTCTGAGGAGGAGGAAATCTATGCAGGACTCACGGTTTCCGTGCATCTGCCACGCAAGAAGGTGCATGGCCTGGAAGTGCTCTCCGGGGGCGAGCGTGCGCTCACATCTATTGCGATGATCTTTGCAATGTCGCAGGTGAACCCGCCGCCGTTTTTGATTCTTGACGAAACGGATGCCGCGCTCGACGAAGCAAATTCAAAGCGCTATGCCGACATGATCCGCGAGCTCGGCCAGAAGTCGCAGCTTATTGTTATTACGCACAACCGCGCCACCATGGCTGCGGCAGGCGAGCTCTACGGCGTCACCATGGGAACCGACGGCGTATCCAAACTCCTTTCAGTGAAATTCGAAGACGCTACAAAGGTAGCGAAATAAACCTGAGTAGAAGCGAGGTGAGAAAGCAGACCGCCCACAGATCCGGGTGCATTTCGTAGCAAGCATCTTGGCTGGAGTTACTCACACACGGTT
>CAZVMJ010000023.1:0-7552 GCA_964628005.1 uncultured Candidatus Saccharibacteria bacterium
TTTGAGCCAGTAGCCTGCTGGGTGCCGTCTCCAGTGCCCCAAACGCTTTAAGCTCAAATCCGGGCGCAATATCCTGCAGTGACGCCGGCTCCCCGTCGATGGTTACGATCGTGCCGCTCGTGGCAACAACCGTAGATGTTCCGACAGCGGTGGCGATCAGTATGTGATTCTCTGCTATAGAAATTACACTGCCCGCAACAATGGCAGATGTCTGCATGAGAGTTTCGTCGCGAAGCGAACTTGCATAGAGAATGAATTCCCGGGAACTGGGATCAAGACGTCCCGTCACGGCAATTTCATGGCCCGCTTTGAGAGCTTTGAGTCCGTGTACGCTGTCCGCTTGCGGAACAAAGCGCGTTGATCCGTTCACAATGACCCGCATCGGCATACGCACCTCATTCCACTGCGCGAGTATGCGCACCTCGTTCCCGGATACGGATTGGATCACTGCTCGTTGTACTTGCATGATTCCCGTGCGGGTTATTGAAAGCTGCGATCCCGCTTCATCGGCATGTGCCGTAATTGCCGAAAGTGCGAAGAAAATGCCGATCCCCGATCCGACTACGAATGCAAACCCGTGGCGCACAATGGCCGTTCGCGACATAATAGTATGTGTTCAATGAGTACAAAACGGACGCGCCTGCGTCCGTTGTGCATCATGCCGTAGGCATACTGAATCGCGCGTGAAGAGCGCATCTCTATCCAAGATGGGCGTGGTCGTTATATATCCAGAGCGACCACTTTGATTCGTGAGCGCGCGGTGTATCCGTGTAACGGAATACCGTGATACCGGTGTTCTGCATGTGCGCCGAGCGTTGTAAGTGCCGAAATCCTGCGGGCGTTAACTCATTGCCAAGCAGCACGCGTGCCATGAGCGTTCGAAGAAAGTAGCCGTGCGTTACAACTACAAGGCGTTTCTCCGGTCGCTCCTCAAGGAGTTTCAGCGCAGCATCTGCGCGCAGCAACATATCGGATAGGTTCTCGCCATCTTCCACTCGGGCGTCGGGGTCATACAGTGTCGCGTCCCATGCACTCCATGTGTCCCGCGCCCGTTCGTCGGCAAACGGTACGCCGTTGATGCTCGTAGGCTTAAGACGCTCAACAAACAACTCAGAAAATTCTGGCTGAGAGCCCGTCGTCTCGGCGATGGCAAGTGCCGTATCGCGCGCCCGTGGAAACGGGCTCGATAGCAGCGCATCAAAAGGAATATTCTTGATGCGCCCCGCGATGATACGGGCCTGCTCGCGCCCCTCGGAAGATAGCGGCGAATCGGGACCCTGAAAGACTGGCGCAATGTTTGCCTCACTCTGGCCGTGCCGGACGAAATACACCGTTTTCATCGGAATACTATATGACGAACTCTCCCTTGCGGTAGATCACCACCTCTTTCCCGCTCTTGAGATGCGCCGTAACGGTGCGGTCTGTCGTTGAGATCATATCCGTATGCACCGAAGAATCGTTGAAGCCGAGCGCTTCCGCTTCTTCTTTCTTGAGCGTACTTACATCACCGGCGTAGGTATCGCGGTACGACATACCAACGGCAATATGAGTATTACCGAACGGACCGCCCATATTTTCGTCGAAGAGCGTCTCGGCCATAAATTTCGTAATGCGCGAATGTCGTCGATCGGTAAGAGAATACTCGCCGACCTTATCCGCATCCTTTGTCGCGATCATCTCCTTCAGCAATTTCTCGTTGGTTTTTGCGGTAGCCTTTACACACTTGCCGTCTTTGAACCACAGCTGAATTCCGGTCACCTTATTTCCGTAACGGTAGAGCGGCTGATTGAACTTAATCCATCCGTTTGTGCCGCGCCAATCCGGCGAGGTGAAAATCTCGAAGCTTGGAATATTTCGTCCTGAACCCGCCAGCCACGAACGCTTCTCTCCGAGCGTGATCCAGAGATCCATGTCTTCGCCCACCGCATGCAATTTATCGATCTCAGGCGAGAGTTTGTTGAGCTTCTTGCGGATCGCATCGATTTCCTTGTACACGGAGCGCCACTTTTTAATCGGATCGGCCTCGTCGAGGAAACACGCCTTAATGATCTGATTCCAATATTCCTTTTCCGAGAGCCCCGCTTCTTTTGCCATTGCCGGCGTCCCGTACAAGCAGATCGTCCAGGTGAATTTGTTCTGCCACTCCTTTTCGTTGAGCCAGTCTTTGTACGGCTTCATTGCAACGCCGCGCCGCATTATCTTTTTTGGATCAACACCCTTCAGTGCATGCGGATCGGCATCTGAAAAGATGTAGAGCGAGTGGTCAATCTGATCAGCAATACCCTTTAGATACTTCTCGGGGAAAAAGTCGAGTTGATGATCCTTTGCATTGTCATAAAAATAGCGTGTAAAACTTTCAGCACGGCGCTTATCGCCCTGCTCATCATCCGGCGCGTAGTTGGAGATCACATGCCCTCCGGCCTTTACGATTGCGTTGCATACGGCGGTAAAGAGCGGCTTGCCGCTCTCGGTTGCTGATACACGCACCACCTCTCCTTTTTTAATTCCCTTTCCTCCCCCGAGCGCGAAGTTCACCATCACGTCGGCGTATATTTCTAAAATATCTTTTGACGGTGTGTAAGCCATGTAGAGAGACTACTGGCTCAGCTCGTGTTTGTCTAGAAATTACCGCCCTGCACCGTACGTCTCGAGTAGAAACGCATGCACTTCTGTCAAAATCTGAATCCGCAATGCCGGATCAAACGTCTCGGCCGGCACAAACCCGCTCATGCGCTCTTGCAAACGGGCGAACCCGGTTCCGCTACCCGGCATGCGGGCAAACCACGGCATAATGAGACGAACGTCTCCCGAGGCATACACCTCAGTGCGAACCACGACAGGAATCTTGAACAATTTAAGAAACGTACCCTGCACGTTATACGAGACGCGTACATGGCCATCAGAGACATCAATCGACCGAATCCGCTCGTCAGATGTGAGCGTTGCACGAACGAATGACGCGGCATCTTCTTCGGTTGGAGCCGGAGCCGCCATGGCTTTCATCATCACGGCGGCTGCTGCTGGAGCCGTTTCTGTGCCTTCGCTCGGAGCCGCGACAGCATCAGCAGTAGGAGCCGAAAACATCATCATGCGTGCGTCAGCCTCAGATTCCTCGCCGTCGTTCAATATCCCGCGAACCATGGTACTGATCCCCCCGCCGAGCCCGCCTCCACTCTCCGAGCCGGACTGCGCAAATACCGAAAAAACCGGAATAGAGACTCCCGTGAGAAGCACTGCAAAGATGAAAAAACTACGAATCTTCATACGCCGATAGTATACCCCGCAATAGGGTCTCCCTTAAGGAGGCCGCATCTGCACCCCGAGTCCGATAGACCCGGCAGGCTTCCGGAGCCGGGGCGAGAATTTCGGCACGTATCCCTGACGCGGTAGTCGGCGTAATCTTTCTTTAGTACGTTTCCATACTCCATGAATCTACGGTGGGTGCATATATTGGCGATACTGCTTCAATCGCCTCTACGATGGAGTGATATGTGTCATCATCACAGGAAAATTCAATTCGTTCCTCATCGATTGCCCGCAGCGCACCACTTGTCTGAGCCGAATAGAGAGTCGCCGAATAATTTCCGAGTAGTCCGCAGCCCGCACGGTGAATTGCACCGCGCACGTGCTCAGCCTGACCCGACGTTACAAAGACCACAACTTTTTTCATCGCGACAGTATCCCTTCCGCTTATAAAAGATTGAATGAAGACGAAGATTGATCTTTCAATCAATGGCGGTATCAGCGATACGGTTCCGTTGGGAAAGTGAGGCAATGAATCGTAATCAGGAGGCGTGCGAACGCTTTCTATGCGCGCGCTCGGCGCTGCGATGTCCGCCATGCTTCGTCTGAGAAACGATCCGTCCGTCGTCAATGCGTATGAGCGTCTGAGCCATGTGCGCAAAATCTTCTTCATGGGTAACCATGATGATGGTCTGACCTTTCGTATGCAGTTCCAGGAAAATATCCATCACTGTCTTTGATGATTCGTTATCGAGATTTGCGGTTGGCTCATCCGCAAAGAGAATATTTGGCTCGTGCGCAACTGCGCGCGCAATAGATACGCGCTGTTGTTCACCTCCCGAGAGTCTGCTGGGCAGATTCTGAATGCGATGCCCGAGCCCTACGCGCACCAGTGCACCCTCGGCCTTGTTAAGAGCTTTGCTGTGCGAGATACCTTGCATCATGAGCGGTAGTGCCACATTCTCGATCGCCGTAAGCTCGGGGAGCAGTGCGTAATCCTGAAATACATAGCCAAACTGATTCAGCCTGAAGAGCATTCGCTCCGAGGCGTTCATTGAATGCGTATTCTGTCCGTTAATAATGATCTCGCCACTGCTTGGTTCGTCCAGCAACGAGAGCTGATACATAAACGTGGATTTTCCGGCACCAGAGCGTCCCATAATCGCAACAAACTCTCCGCTTTCGGCTTCAAAATCGATACCCTTCAGGACCTGGGTTACGATATCGCCGCTTACAAATTCGCGCCGCAGATCTTTTGTAATAATCGTAGACATACGAATTAGTTTCGTCCAAGAATGGAATCAAGCGTATTCTTTCGTACAATCATCCATGCAGGAATGTATCCGGCAACCAGGGTGGAGAATACGAGCAATCCGACACGGAAAAATGTTTCGCCCAGCGGGGCTACTAAAATACCGTCGCTGAACGGGAAATCAATCGGATGCTGCGCGATATACGGGACGAGAAAGCCGTACACGAGCGCAAGGCCAATACATGAGCCGATAACGGCGTAAAAAACAGACTGAAATACGTACGAGTATTCAATGGCTCGACCGTCGATGCCAATTCCTTTCAGAATACCGATAAACTTTCGTCTGGTGAGCGCGTTAATAAATATCACGATGAAAATGGTAATGGATGCAACCACAAGGCCGATGGAGCTAAACACAGCGCCGAGCGTATTGAATGTTTTAATGATGTCTTTCAGGAACTTCGGTTGCGCATCTTCATACGTCTGCACCTTTGCAATATCGTCCACTCCCGCGCGTATGAGGGCGTCGCGCACAGCACCCGGGTTCGCACCCGGCTTCAGCTTTATTGCTACCTCGTCGACGTTTCCGTCTCCTCGCCCTATCAGACTGCGCATCTGTGCCTGGGGCATAAAGATCGCACGACTTACGAAATCCACCTTACTCTTTACGATTCCCTTTACGGTCACTTCGCGTGTGACGCCGTTAATCGAAAGACGGATTTTCGACCCGACCGTTGTGTTTTTGAGCGTTGGAAACGACGGGTCCTGCAACGGGAAGTACTGCTCAAGCAGATAATGTCCAATGACGACCGAGTCGTAATCAGTCGGCGTGAGATACGAGCCAAGCATGAGCGCATTTTTTAAACCAGTTACAGAATGTTCACTTGTCGGATCAATGCCGATCACCTGGCCATTTGCAACATTCGGCTTTTCCGTTTCAATCCGGGTTTTGTAGTTTGCTTCAAGCGACCCTCCGTCGCGGTATCGCGGTGAAATCTCTGCTACCTGCGGAAGTGTCTGAATGAGTGCAATCAGGTTCGGACTATTTTCAATATATGTTTTATCGTCGAGTACGGAGACAAGGACGTCGCCCGTGTACTGGTAGCGCCATGCATTAATGG
The DNA here is from genome assembly GCA_964628005.1 of uncultured Candidatus Saccharibacteria bacterium. Lineage (GTDB taxonomy): Bacteria > Patescibacteriota > Minisyncoccia > Phycocordibacterales > UBA2100 > UBA10103. The sequence goes on from CAZVMJ010000023.1 coordinate 5,617, forward strand.
AACCCTGGATGAGTCCGACGAGAATCCCTGAAAGCACCACAAGATTCAAAAACGTCAGCACCATGACGAAAATAATCAGCGATGTGGTCCACAGGCTGGCACGGCGAATTTGCCGAAGCGCAAGAAAGAATCCGATTCGAATGTTCAGAAGTGAGAACATGCTATTCGGCAGGCGCCGAAACAACCAGCTCATCACCCGCATTGAGACCGGCAAGAATTTCGGTGCGGCCGAGATTTGAAGTGGCACCCGTTTGGACCTCGCGCTCGATGATCATCTCACCCGCTCGTACACGGACATAGGACCGCCCCTCGCGCTCCGTAATAACACCTTGTGGCACCGAAATAACCCCTTCGCGCATAGCGGTTGTAATGACAACATTTGCTGTCATCCCCGGCTTAATTCGCTCATCAGCAGCGGTAAATTGCAATACTGCGCGATACGTTGCAACACCGTCTCGCACGACCGCCGCAGGATCAATTGAGGAAACCGTTGCTGTAAACGGCATGGATTCTCCATACGCATCGAGCGTCACCCGCGCCTGATTCCCCACGGCAACAAGGCCAATATTCACTTCCGGAATATAACTTTCGACCTGGAAGGCGCCAGCACTGATCATGGTGATAAGCGGGGTGTTTGGCGCCGCAATGAGGCCGACTTTCGCATCCATCTTTGTGAGGATCCCGGTAAACGGGGCAACGATCATTGTCTTTGAAAGCAGCGCTCTGGCGTTGGCAAGATCTGCTTCGGCTGCGCGCACCTGCGCTTCTTGCGCAGCAATGTCAGATGCAACCGGCCCCACTTTCTTGAGCGTAAGGTTTTTCTTCGCGGTCTCCACGGCAGCAGCTGCATTCTTTTGCGCGGTAACCGCCGCCTGAATCGCGTTCGTGCTCGCGCTCATTGCAGCACGCGCTCCGGCAATATCTGCTGCATAGAGATCAAGCGACGTCTGAGAAACCGTTCCGCCTGGAATGGCACTTGAGAGCACGGCCGAAGCTTTTGCGAGCAACGCAGCAATCTGAGTAACGCTTGCCTGCGCTTTGGCAACAGACGACGTGAGATCGGTTTGCGCCGAAAGCAGCGCGTTATCCGCCTGCCACGCCGCAAGCGTCGATTCCGAAGCGACGAGCGCACCAAGCATGTCGAACGCGAGTTGAGAATTACTACTCTCAAAGTTAAGTTTTGGATTTGCCGTTTTCGGACTGGCCACAAATTGAGCCACCTGAACCCGCACCGCATCATCTGCTTTTACATACGCATCGCGAATAGCGTCAGCCACCGCGCTGTTAGCCTGCGTAAGCGCGGTTGTGGCACTATCAACACCCGCTTGCGCGACCGCGATTTCCTCCGGGCGCGCTCCCTGACGAGCGCTCACAAGACGCGCTTCCTGATTCGCAAGCGCAGCCTCGCGCTGCATAATCGATGCACGAATATCATCTGCATCAATGGATGCAATGACAGACCCGACATTCACGAGGGAGCCAACACCACCGGAAACAGCGGCCACGCGGCCGCCTGAAGTAAAGCCAAGCTGTATTTCTTTAGAAGGTGTAACGGTACCGGATACCGAGATTGATTGTTCAAATACACCCGAAACCACCGTTTCTGTTTCTATCGGCGGCTGTTGCGAGCCTTGCACAAACACCGCAGCGGCAACACCAAGCACCACAATAGTGCATAGCGTGAACTGAATGACGCGCACTCGATCGAGAGCAATTGACATGTGCTAAGAATCGTACCACGACAACAAATGCCCAGCTCCTCATGAACTGGGCATATGCTGTGCGGTTTGTGAGCAACAGGCGCTAGTACGCGCGCATGCCGTGCGTCTTGAATGTACCCGTTAGCTTCTGCAGCAGACCGTATTCAGAACTTTCAGGGCCGTACTTGTTTTCGCCCGCGCTACCCTTCATAGCCACGAGCAACACGAGTGCAATC
>CAZVMJ010000024.1:0-3069 GCA_964628005.1 uncultured Candidatus Saccharibacteria bacterium
ACAGTCACAACTCCCGTCCCAGAGTCGAAGGTGAAGGATGTTGAGCCATTGAAAACACCGCCGTCGTTGAATTGCACGGTCGTATTGCTGCCGCCCGGATTACCCGCACCTCCGGTACCAAGACATACGCCGTTGATGGCTACGCAGCCGCCCGTGAGATTAATACCACCCGCAAATGTACTCGTAGCTGAACCTGAAACGGCGATCGTGCTGAGTGTTGTAGTGCCCGTAATCGTAATACCATCCAGAAGCGCTCCGCTGATTCGTCCGCCACTGATCGATGTATTTGTAAGCGTGCCATCACGGAAGTTGGAGTTTGAGATCGCAACACCGGACAGCGTGTCGATACGGTTCGTTTGAGCAATGATCTGCTGCAGTGGCTGATACACCTGGGCCACCGGTGTGGTGTTTGCACTTGTGAGCGCATACATCTGCTGCGAAAGCTTATTTTCAAGCTGCTGGAGGCGCAGTGTCAGCATTTCCTCGGTAATACCGCCGGCAGCAGCAACTCGGCGCACCTCCACAACACGCTCAATGATCGGATTATTGATGATTGTTTGTGCAGGAGCCTGAGCGACCGCCGGTATACCAACACCACTTCCCTGCGGCTTCTGAGCCGGCGCAGGCACACTGCCCTGCACCACTCCGGGCAATGACGGCACAATCTTTACCTCTACAACCGCACGATTCATGTACGGCGTCTCGTAATCCGTTCGTACAAGACGCGGAAACACAGCGCCAAAAATAAATTCATTGATCGTATCGTTAATGGTGCGTGCGGAATCCGCTGCAAGACGCGGGACCATTTCAAAGAATGCCGACGCTGCTGCAGCCGGATTCGACGCACCAAGTGCGACGTGGGTGCGCGCATCGAACGCAAACGCCTTTGCATCCGCGACCTGTTCTCGCACGTGTTCACTCACCTGCACAGCTGATGTGAGTGCTGAACGAGCGAATACAGGATCAACGAGCGCATAGGTACCGAATGTGAGGACAAGCGCAAGCGTGAGGGCAAACGCACGGTGAGCAATTTCATTGAGCGGCATTACGACATGCATTGGCGCATAAGCGTTCTGTGCTGCATGCTTCACAATTTCCTCGGCAACACCCGCAGGAGACTTCGCAACCTGCATTGCGCGTTCAAGCGCAGCGAGCGTTTGTGCGGTGATTGCTGCACGCGTATTCGATGCGGCTGCCTGAGCGCGGTCAAACGCACTATCCGAAACAGAGGAAGCCACCGAAGCCTCAGCAGTCTCTATCTCGACTACAGGCACTACTATCTCCGGAAGTGTTTCCACTGCATGAGCCGATGCTTGTACGTGAGACCCTTCAACTGCCGCAACAGAATGCGCTATCGCTCCTGCACGATATTCCTCGGCACGAATCTCAGCCAAGTGCTTTCTTCGCTCTGCACGCGCATGCTCTTGTATGACAAAAAAAGACTTGAGTGATTCCTCATCCACGTACCAGTTGCGGCCGATACGACGACCGCGGACCTTTCCGGTTCGGCACAGTATTCCGATGTAGTCACGCGTAAATCCAAACGAAGCAGCGGCATCTGCCGCTGAAAGGAATTTAACGCCATCGAAATATTGTTCGTCCGACATGAGATATTTCGTATCAACGAATTTACTAGGATTTTACTAGGTATTTCGGCTATCCGATCTCGTTTCGCATAGCTCGTGTGGATAAAAATGAAGATATTCGTCCGAGATCTTCCGAACGAGGAATTAATACATTCATGATCTTTGACGCGTCGATATCCTCGCACACACGTGCAGTGAGAACCGATATTCCGCGAAACGAATCCGATATGGAGAAGAATGGTTACTCAATGCATGATGCACTAAAGAAAATCCCTCACAGTGGGCTTGAGGAGTCGGATACTTCTATATAAGGTGCACCCGCGGGAGATACGAGACTCGATGGGATCTATAAGATTCTATATATAGAAGAATAGCCGCAGCACCACATTGTGCAGAGTCGGGTTAAAAAAGCCCATCCGGTACGAGTAGTAGAGCTCGTACAAACACAATTTGGCTTAAAATATAGATATATCGGTAATCCGAAATGAATCAGACAGACGCGCAATTGCGAGATTTATCGGTCTCTGTCCCTATCGTAGGTCAGCTCGGGAGACACAACGTTCTCAAGAGCGCTAAACACAGAGTCAAAAGCGGTCGTTGCCGCCGCACCCAAAGAGTTTGAGGAAATAGCCGCAATAACAGCTTCGTTACGCATTGTAGCCATTCCAACCGATACGAATAGGATAATAGTTAGCACACCAAACCCTGCGCGGATAGCAATCCCTCGATGGGAACGCGGTGTCAGTGGTATCAGTGGCTTTTCGCCGAGCGACTTCCTTACCGTCTGAACAGCAATTGGCCGGATGTCGGGTAGTATTCTCGGTGTAACGAGATGCGGTTTTTCAACGTGAATTCCCGCAATATGTTCGATTTCGGACCGTTCGGGAGGAGTATGCAGCGCAGGAAGCGGCTCCGCTCCAACAACATCAATCTTATTAATAACGGGCATAAGATCCTTCTCCTCTCTCATGTATTGCGTACTGACAGCCGGTACTCGGTCTGTCGCCGCCGCAACAAGCGCGGCAACGGGCTCAGGACGCTTCAATCCGACCGATTCCGTTTGGACCGCAGCCAGGAGTGAATCCTTCTCTGTCTTATGCGCAACTAGCGCATCGCGGTCAACGTACCAGCGGTTTCCGATTTGCCGGGACGGAATCTTGGACGCGCGAGCAAGTTGCCCGACATAATCCTGATTATATCCAGTAATCTTCGATGCTCGAGAAGCCGAGATATAGTCTCTGCCTTCAAAAGAGAGTGATGACTCGCTTTCGCGAGGTTGCAGTGTCGCCACAGACATCATCTTTGCGGAGTCAGCATTCAGTTCATAGCCACGGAGTGATTCGAGCGAAACGTACCAGAGACCCCCTACTCGCTCGGCCTCAATCTGGCCGCCGCGAGCAAGCTGTCCAATGTAATCTCGGGCGTAGCCAGTTTCTTCAGCGGCACGTTTAGACGAGACGAACGTCTTTCCCTGGAGGACAAC
>CAZVMJ010000024.1:3079-4345 GCA_964628005.1 uncultured Candidatus Saccharibacteria bacterium
GGTAGTATATACCTTTCTGAGATTTCGCCCCTCGCCAAAGCGAGAAATATGTGTGGATATGAATTTCTACAGACCCACAGCGGTCTTTATGAGTCCGCGAAGTGTCTCGGGATTGCCCGATCCACGCAGTGCGCGCATACACTGCCCCAAGAGAAACTCGAGCGCTGCCTGTTTACCATTCTTGAGATCAGCTACAACCGATGGGTTTGCCGCAAGAACCTCATCTACAGTCTTCTGGAGCGCGCCCGTGTCCTGGACAGCAATAAGATTGTGCTCTTTGGCATACACCTCAGGATCAGTATCACCCTGCACCATCACAGCCAGAATGTCCTTGGCTGCACGCGAGGTTACGGATCCACCAACGACCATCGCTATCAATTTAGAAAAATTATCAACCGATACAGATATCTTTTGGCTTAAATCTGTATCTCGTCCATCGGAATCTCGGATTAGCTTTACGAGGTCGTTTGCAATGTAGTTACCTGCCGCCTTCGTAAAGGTCGCATCTTTACCCCTCGTAACGTCATCAAAGAAGTCGCCGAACCGGGCGTCGCGCACAAAGGAATCCGCATCGTCTCGCTGCAGGCCTGCTGCCAAATAGCGCTCACGCCGCTGTGTAGGTAGCTCTGCGATGGTTGCGCGTAGCATTTCGATATTAAACTCGCGTATCTCAGAGAGCTTAAGAGATGGAAGATCCGGGTCCGGGAAGTATCGGTAGTCGGCACTACCCTCCTTGGTGCGCTGCGGGAACGTTGCTTGCTTATTTTCGTCCCAGCCAAGCGTCTGCTTCTGCACAACGCCACCATCCCGTAGCAAGGCCTCCTGTCGCTTTATTTCATAGGCAACAGCTCGTTCCATGGCCTTAAACGAGTTAAGGTTCTTAATCTCGACATACGCAACGCTGCGCTGCCCCTTTGGTGCAACAGATACATTTGCCTCCACACGCATCTCGCCCCGCTCCATATTCGCCTCACTGGCACCCAGATAGCGAAGCAAAAGCTGTAATTCACGAGCAAACTCACCTGCCTGTTCAGCTGATTTAATAACCGGCTCAGTGACGAGTTCCATGAGCGGCACACCCGCACGGTTGTAGTCGATGCGAGTCTCTCCCGTTTCCTCATCGTGAATGGAGCTTGCCGTGTCTTCTTCAAGATGAATTCGCGTGATCGCAACACCCGCTAAGGAGCCGCCCTGCACCAAAGGAAACTCAAACTGGCTGAGCTGATAGCCCTTCGGAAGATCCGGGTAAAAGTAGTTCTTTCGATC
>CAZVMJ010000024.1:4355-7547 GCA_964628005.1 uncultured Candidatus Saccharibacteria bacterium
GTAATCCGCGAGCGTACTGCCCAGCGCAATACCGACACGAAGCACCTGCTTTACCGCCTCACCATTGATAACCGGGAGCGTACCGGGATGCGCAAGGCACACAGGACAAATATGTGTGTTCGCCTCTGCTGCAAACGGATCGTTCTGCGAGTTACAGAACATCTTGGTCTTTGTCCGCAACTCTGCGTGGATTTCAAGCCCTATCGTTGCCTCGTATTCATTCATAGCCGGAACTGTAGCAGATACGGCATCAAACCACCAAAAACAGGCGCACTGGAATTCCAAAGCCGAAGACGCCGGAAGCAGCCTAAACATCCGAAGGTCGATTCAAAGCCACACTGATCCCCGGTCCCAGAACTGCGCACAAATCCGGTCGCATAAAAAGAACGGGCTCCACTAAGAGCCCGTTCTTTAACAATCCGAGATTCATCCGATATTTGGCTTAAATTAAGCCGAGCTCGGATACCGAGATTACGCTTCCTCCACTATTCGCCACTCGCCAGAGGCGATGAGCGCCTCGGCCTTCTTGTACTTCATCTCCCGAATCTCCTGCCCGTTTGTAAGCCGCACCTTATCGTTTCGTTCGTACACGCGGTGGGAAACGGGGCTATTCTGATGCGTTATAGTCTTCGCTGCATTGTGGATAACAGCGGTGGCTGCCGCTGAAACCGGCACAGGAGCGACTGACTGCGCAGTGACATTTCGCACCACCCCACGGACCTGATTCTGGTACGAATCTTCCATGCCCTGGAACAGACGCAGACCCTCCTTCTTGTATTCAACGAGTGGATCGCGCTGGCCATAGGCTCGCAGGTTTACGCTGCTTCGGAGGTACTCCATCGCCTCAAGGTGCTCGACCCAAAGGTAGTCGATTCCCTGCAGGAGCGCACGCTGCATATTGATATGGAACGAATCGCCAAGGGCCTGCTTTGCCTGTTCGATTACCGCGAGAAATTCATCCTCACCCGCAGCGATCATTTCAAGCTCAGCTTCAACCGCATCTGGACCGCCGGTAAGCAATGCACGGCGACGACCATAAATACTCTGTCGCTGAATATTGAGCACGTCGTCATACGCAAGTACGTGCTTACGTGAATCGAAGTTCAACTCCTCAATGCGGGTCTGCGCTTTCTCAAGTGAGCGCGTGATCATTGAATTGTAAATGGGCTCATCTTCAGGGATCTGAAATGTTCCCATAACGCGCTTGATCATGTCTGACGCAAAGACTCGCATGAGTGAATCTTCGAGTGAGACGAAGAACTGTGTCTCGCCGCGATCACCCTGTCGCCCTGCGCGACCACGGAGCTGGTTGTCTATACGACGTGCCTCGTGACGTTCGGTGCCGATGACATACAAACCACCAACCTCATAGACGGCGTCGTAGGTTTCTTTTGTACCCGGGTTGCCGCCGAGCTTTACGTCGACACCACGCCCGGCCATGTTGGTGGCGATGGTGACCGCCCCCTTACGACCCGCCTGGGCGATGATTTCACCCTCGCGCTCGTGGTTTTTAGCATTCAGGATTTCGTGCGGTATACCCTCCCGCTTGAAGTAGGCACTGAGAAGCTCATTCTTTTCAACCGAAACCGTACCTACGAGGACAGGCTGTCCTTTCTCGTGGAGCTCCTTCACCTTCCGTGCAATGGCCTTAAACTTACCTTGCTCACTCTGAAAGATGAGGTCGTCATGATCGATTCGCTTTACCTCGCGATTCGTGGGGACCGCGACGGTATTCAGGCCATATACCTTATAGAACTCCTCGGATGAGGTGGCAGCGGTGCCTGTCATACCCGCAAGCTTTTCGTAGAGACGGAAGTAGTTCTGGAATGTGATCGACGCAAACGTGCGTGACTCCTGCTGCACTGGTACGCCTTCTTTAGACTCAATAGCCTGATGGAGACCCTCGCTCCATCGGCGACCCGGCTGGAGGCGGCCAGTGAACTCATCCACAATGACAATAATGCCGTCGCGGACGACGTAGTCTTTGTCGCGCTCAAACAATGCCCGGGCACGGACGGCTGTCTCGAGATGATGTACGAATTTAATTCCAGCATCGGTATAGATGTTGTCGATACCAAGCGCCTTCTCAGCCTTCTCGATGCCCTGATCCGTGAGCGCAATTTGCTTATGCTTATAGTCGACCGTGTAGTCGTCCTCGGGAGTCATTGAGGCAGCAATTGTTGTGAACTTACCGTAGAGGGCTTCAGCATCGGCTACTGGCGCAGAAATGATGAGCGGTGTACGCGCCTCATCGATGAGAATGGAGTCGATTTCGTCGACGATAGCGAAGTGATACCCACCTGTTTCCGGTATGCGCTGTCGCAGTTTACCTGCCTCGTATTCCAGGTTGTCGCGTAGGTAGTCGAATCCAAACTCATTGTTCGTACCGTACGTGATATCGGCTGCGTATGCTTCGCGACGGGTGCATGGGCGCATGTACTGCGTCTCCACCTTGAAGCTTCCGAGCTCATCGCGCTCTGCGTCCGTTTCTGACCCCTGCTCAGAGCCGGCAGTGAACGTTGAGTCGTATCGGTACGACGCGTCGTGATTGATCATGCCGACCGTAAGGCCAAGCGCGTCGTAAATTTGACCCATCCACACACCATCTCGACGTGAGAGGTAGTCATTTACCGTGATCACGTGCACACCTTTGCCGGTGAGCGCATTAAGATACGCAGGCAATGTGGCGACGAGCGTCTTTCCTTCACCGGTGCGCATTTCTGCAATATCTCCGTTATGGAGAATCATGCCACCAATCAGCTGTACGTCGAAGTGCCGTTGACCGAGCACGCGGCGTGATGCCTCACGCACCACAGCAAACGCCTCCGGCGCAAGATCATCGAGTGTCTCTCCGGCAGCGAGACGGGATCGAAATTCGACCGTTTTTTCCTTCAATGCCGCATCCGAGAGGGCTTTGGTGGCCTCCTCAAAAGCAGCGGTTTTAGCCACGATTGGCTCAGCGCGTCGTAAAGCAGCGGCGTTTTCGTCGCCGAACAGGGATTTCCAGAATGACATAATCCGCCCATCGTACCTCAAAACGAGCTCAAAATACATGAAGCCCGACCGCACGCGAGCGCTGAGGTAAATTGAAAATCCGCTTCGGAATGTTACGCTACAGAAGGTTTCCTCGCCTGCAAAAAGGACGCAGTGCGGAGGGCGGCGGCACTCACATTTGACTTTCACTTTTGGAGC
>CAZVMJ010000025.1:0-1366 GCA_964628005.1 uncultured Candidatus Saccharibacteria bacterium
GAAATGGACTTGCAGGCTCCTGCCGCAACGAATGCACAGGGAGAATTGAATCTCGATAATCCGAACCGTACGTATGTGGAGCTCTACGATGAGAAAGATCGCGTAGCATCTGCAGTGCCAATGACACCGTCCGCGGCACCCTCGCCATCACATCTTGAAAGTGCACACGATGCCCTGCGGCGCGCACAAACATCAGAGGTGCCTGCTGCTCCAACGCCTACCGCAGCCGCCGAGCGTATAGCGCCACGCCACGAAGCAACCACTGAGCCGGAAATGACGGAGGCGCGGCAACTCAATATTTTCATGTCGGCTCAACGCGTGGTGGAAGCGATTGATGCGGGTCTGGATCCGACGAAGGCATACATGAACGTGCGTCCGTATCTCAATGTACGCGATATTGCGACCTTTGATGAGATGTTGCGTGAAGAAGAGCAGCGCCGCGGTACGCCGCTTGGTATTCGCATGGGTGCATCCACGCCAGTGAATCGTTTACGCCGCAATCCTGATCAGCCCGCGTGGGCAGGGAAATATGCGGTTTCAAAGGAATGGATCAAGCATCAGGCGGGAGCGTACGGCGATCTCACGCCATTGTCGCTCGAGCAGATCCGCGTTGATCCGAAGAAGCGACAGTTGTTCGGAGAATTTATGACGGCCGTTGATCCTTCGAAAAATGTATTTAATGCAATCGCCCGTGGCGAGCCATTGAATGCTGCTGATCGAAAGTTTTTGGAATACTGCCAGTATGAATTTACGTTTCAGTTTCTGCGCGCCGAGAAAATGGAGCGCGACATCACACCGAAAGATATTGAAGCGCTCATGAAGCACAATGTACTGCTCGGGCAGCTTGGTGCATCGCTTGGGGCAGCCGGCATGCATGCCTTCTACAAAGAAGAGGTATACCGCATGGCAACGCGCGACAAGGCGAATTTCAATCGTCTTGTAAACGGCATGCACTACATGCGACAGGTAGATCGCCGAAAGTTCCTTATGAATGATAAAGATCGCGCGCAGCGCCGCGGCTTTGTTGCGGAATTACTGGCGACGCGCCTGCAGGATGACGAGACGAAAGCGCGCCTTGATCGTGTTGCGTTTGGCGGCACGGCCGCACCGCGCACAGAAGAGGCAGGCGTACAATCTGCCGAGCAAACCGCGGAGGCGCGGACGCGTTTAAACGATGAATTCTCGCCGGCGCGCATGAAAGAAATGTATAAACGCGATGAAGCTGCGGCACGCACGCCCGATGGGCGACCATTTGCGCGCATGACGCCGTACGAACAATCAACATTCCGCAATTCGTGGATTCCGCCGGAAGCCCGAAAGAAAACCGAAGGGCAGGGCTTTTGGGCAAAAATGTTTGCCGCGATGG
>CAZVMJ010000025.1:1376-7356 GCA_964628005.1 uncultured Candidatus Saccharibacteria bacterium
GCGCGCAATGGCAGCGGCACAACCGCAAAGCGCGCCACAGCAGGCCGCACAACACGCATGACCGACGAACTCGACATACACGCGCTCGTAGCGCGCTTTGAGCAGACCGTCCCGCCGGGCGATGATGCTGCGGCGAAAGCGTTTTTTGAACAAGAGTTTCCGAACTTCTCTGAAGATGTCAGGCAGGCATTTCTGCGCGAAGCGCTGGTGTCTGCTATTGAGCAGACAGCGCAGGAATTGATGGATGAGCAGCAATAGTGCTCATTGACATTTCACTATTTTCGTGTATTTATATTTGCAGTGTCGGAGTCGTATCCGATCAACACAGGAACCGGGGCGGGCCCGGTTTTCCTCGCAGAAGGAAGGAATACAGCATGGGATTACTGTTCGCATGGCTTTCCGCCGCGGTGAACATCATCACCGCATTCCTCATCGTCGGCATGTTTTTCTCCGGCTGGACCAGTTTTCCATTGCCGGCGTTTGATGTGCCGCTCTTGAGCAACGGCTATCTGGGGCTCGCGTCCTACATGAGCCTCAACACGCTCTCGGGCAAGCTGCGACCGGCGGGATTCTTTTACCGCTGGGTGCTCGATTTCGGATCGTCGTTCATCGCGGCGGTCGTGATCTGGGGCACGTTCCTCGCCGTCCACCTCAATTGGGCGCATGCGATGAACTTCGCGCAGGCGCCGGGTGCGTATCAGCTGCTGATTGCGCTCTCGGGTGCGGCTTTCGTTGATATCCTCTTCAACCAGTTGGAAAACGCAAAGGAAGCGTTCGCCACGGTGACAGGGAAGCCCTACACAGCACCGACGGAAACGACGGTGGCGGGCGCGACGGTGCGCAGTGTTACGGCAACAGGCATGTTCGCCGGAGCAACGATTCACCAGCTCAACGAGATCGACTGCGCCGGGCGGGATGTGGTTATCCATCCGGCTCCGGTGGGGCATACGGCACGCATCGAGATCCTGGATCCCGGTGCTTCCGTGCCGCCCGCACCCGTTGCCGATCCCGCTCCGTCTCCGCGGCCGGCAGCACCACCCCTTGTGTAGTGCAGGGGAATACGAGTTCTTACAACGGCGGGTCGCAAGACCCGCCGTTTTGAGTACTTGACAAGGTAGTGTATTTATGTATAATACTGCCAGGTAATCGGCATAGGGCCATTGCCACTGGAGGTCTGCCACATGGCGGATTCTGTCGGTGCCGGTGGCCTCGCGGCCGTCCGGCTTTTGAATCCCAAGAGCGTCACGGTGCTTGGGGCAGACTTCACCCCGGCGGCACCCCCGCCGGCCAAAGAAGAAGGAGATGAGGGCATGTCGGATGATCACAAGAAGGGCGGTCATGATCACGGGCACGGTTCCAGCGTGTCACCCAAGATGATTGGGTGGCTCGTAGGTGGCGGGCTTGCAATCGTGGCGTTGATGGCGCTGACGGCCTTCGTCAACGCTATCTCTGGCCAGAACCGGCAGCAGGTGGTCCAACAACCCCCTGTGTTCAACGGTCTGATCAGCGGGCCACAGGCCCCGTACTTCCAGGCTCCGCAGCAACCGCCGCCCGGCACCATGATCACACGGCATCGCATGCCGTGTGCCCAAGGGTGGCAAACTGCGCCGGACGGTACGTGTTACCGGATCGTGCAGTAGCTCTTTGGCCCGAAAGGGTCTATCCAACAGGCGGTTCTCGCAAGAGGCCGCCTGTTCTGTTTGTGTATTGACATTTGACATATTTATGATATTATTATCTGAGAAGGAGGCGCATACCGCGTCTCTCGGTCAGGACACCTGAGGAGGGTGGAATGAAGGCTCTTTACGCAGTTGGGATCCTCGTTTCGGCGATCGCTCTGAGCACCGGCGCGCAAGCGCAGGTGAACACGGGTGGCTCGAACTTCACCCGCATGGGTGTTCCGAACGAGGGGCGAGTCCTCGAGCAGCGCGGACGGTCGGGGGAATTCGGGTGCAACAACCCGTGGGTTCCCGGCAGTCAACATGCGCCCGGATGTAACCGTGGCTATCAGCCTGGGCCTCACTATCGCGGTCCGAACGGTGGAAACTTCTATCATCGGTTCCACCAGCACCACGGCTACCAGCAGCAGTATCGGCAGCAGTATGGCTACCGCCATGCCGCCCCGCCTGTGCCGCCGCCGCACCTCGCCATCCCGCAGGCTCCCACCGGGCCAGTTACTCGCCACCGTGTGCCGTGTGCACAAGGCTGGCAAACCGCCCCCGACGGCACCTGCTACCGGATTGTCCGGTAACAGCTCCTTGCCGCTTCGGCGGCCCGAACAGGCGATCTCTCCCGAGATCGCCTGTTTTCTGTTGTGGGGTATTGACAAATATTTTGTATGTGCTAGTATATTCGAGGAAGGCAGGTGCATACCGCATCTGTCACTTTTGTCGAAAGAGGAGAGAAGCCCCATGAAGGCTTTGATCATCGCAGCATCCATCGTCGTCGCCACGTCCGGCAGCGTTTTCGCCCAAGGTTCCGCACCCACTCAGCCGCCGGCCGCGCCGACCGCGCAGCCGCAGCAGGAGAGGACGGATCCGCAGGCCGCAGCTCGGGCTCGGTACGATGAATGGGTTCAAGTCAAGCGTGAATGCTTCCGCAGCGCAAACGCTGTCGAGGGCACGCATTGGCGGTTCCGGCCCGACAACCGGAGCATGATCCAGGTGGTGGACAGCGTCTGGCTCAATCCCGGCAACGTGAATCTGCAGGTGCTCCGCACCTGCCAGTGAATCGGCGTCGGAATGCTCTTTCTGTTCGGTTCGGGGGTGTGCTTCGGCGCACCCCCTACCACTTCTCGAACGTGTCTCAGTGTGAAGCGAACCCGCTTCGTAGTGAGACCCAAACGAGGGTCGGATTGCACGAGAAAGGGGATATCCGATGCGTGCCATTCAAGCTCTTTTACTCACGCTACTGCTCCTGCTTTCCGCTTCTCACGAGGCTGATGCGCAGGCACGAAACAACGAACGATCGCCGCGCCGTGTCACGGCGCCCTCGCCTCCGCAAGCCTCACGCGAGTTTGGCTGCCGGCTCTTCGAGGTGCCGAGAAATCGGCTGCGTCAGTTCGAGCAAAAGAAAGCCGACACCGAAGTGGTCTACGTGCTCCTGGACGGAATGTTCACGGGGGATATGGACCACAAGGAAAACTCGACGGCTCAGTTTGCGGTGTCCGTACGCGCGCCTCACAGCGCGATGCGGTACACCACGGACGGGTTCATCCGCTCCGTGCACCTGTGCATCACAGGTGCCGCAAATAGTGACGGCGTCGTTATGCCGTCGGAGTCGCTCGTGTACCGGTTCGCCGCCGGTTTTCACTCGAAGGAGACCGGTTTGCCGCGAGGCTACACCGGAAAACTCCTGCTCGAGCGGGCTGTTGCGGAAGCGCAGCCTCGCGTCACCACCGTTCTTGCGAACGGTCTCGAGCTCGAGGGAGAATGGGGCATCCACCCCCAGCGTGGTCGGTTCGTGAGACTGGTTCCTGTGGCTCGTTGACGCGAGTACGGAAAATCGGTATAAATTCAGTCCTTTAGAGGCCGGTCTCCTGACTGGCCTCTATTGTTTTATAGGGTTGACAAATGAATATTATCTGATATAATATCCAGGTCGAACTTATTCACTTTTATTAGGAGATTTAGAAGGAAAATAAACAATAACGTTTATGACAAATGCATCTAAGAACCTGCTCTTTGCCTTCTCGGTCTGTGTAAGTGCAACGGTGCTCGCATTCGGTGCATTTGCCACAACCGTTCACGCATCTGATTGGTCTGATTTCTCAGACTTCGGCGGCGGAGGCTTCAGCGACTTCACGTCGTACAACCCGGGCTTCAGCGACTTCACGTCGTATGACAGCGGCTGGTCTGATTTCACCAACTACGGTGATGTGTGGACTGACTACTCCGGCAACAACGGATGGAGTGATTACACTTCATACGGCGATGTATGGTCTGACTACACCTCAAACGATGTGTGGTCTGACTACACCAACTATGGCGGTACGCTTGAGACCTACAACCCGGGTTACGTTGAGACGTACAATCCTGGTTATGTAGAGACCTACAACCCGGGTTACGTTGAAACGTACAACCCTGGTTACGTTGAGACGTACAATCCGGGCTACGTAGAAACCTACAACCCTGGATACTACGAGACCTACAACCCGAATGCTGGCTACGCAAGTGGTTACACGACGGGCGGTGGCTACACCACCGGAGGTGGCTACTCGATGGGTGGCGGATACTCAACGGGAAGTGGTTACTCAACGGGCGGCAGCTACACAACAGGCGGCGGATACACCATCCCACGCATGACGAACGGCACCTGCACGACGTGCCACAACACGACTCCGGTTTGCACCTCGAACTGCAATCCGCGACCGCAGCCTCAGCCGACGTGCACCACCTGTGGCGGCAGCAATGTCTCGCACGTGACCAACACCAGCACAATCATCGACAACTCAATCGTTGATAACTCGGTAAACATCGTAGACAACTCGATTAACGGCAGCTTCAACACGACTGTTCACGGTGACGGCAATGTCGTCGGCGGTGGCTACCAGGGCTATGCTCAGGTTGCTACACTCGCTCCGGCAGTACCGCAGTATCCGATCGTATATCAGCAGCCGCAGGCAATTGCACCGTACTGCGTCATCACGCTTACGAATGCAGGCGTCTATGCAGCTCAGGCGACACTCGTATGGTCTTCGAGCAACGCAACCACCGGCTACATCACGTCTGTGGGAAGCGTCGCGCCGAACGGCACGCGCGCAGTCACCGGCTACGCAAATCAGATCTACTCGCTTACCGTAACTGGTCCGGGCGGCTCGTACACCTGCAACACGCAGATGTTCATGCCGGGAACCGTGACCACGCCGGTTACGCCGTCGGTCTCGCTAACACAGATTCCGTACACGGGTCTTACCCTTGGTCCGGTTGGTGAAGCGATGTACTGGCTCTCGCTTGCGGCAGTCGCAGCAGCGGGTGCATACCTCCTCGTGTACTACAAGGGTGGCGCACTTGCACTCGCAACGACGGCAGTCGCATCGAATCGCCGATCACGCAATCACTTCGTTGTCTCGGAAGAGGAAACTGAAGTAATCGCGCCGGTCGTTGCAGCACAGCGTGCTGCACAGAATACGATCGATCGCATGGGTCTCGCGCTTCGCGCAGACGGCATGCCGCAGATCGTAATCAATCGTGCCTAAGTACGGCGCACCTCAAAAGTCCGCCGCCAATAAGGCGAGCTCCAAATAAAGTGAACGAAACGACCCTGGTGAAAGCCAGGGTCGTTCTCGTTTTAGATTCGGCGCCCTGTTAAAGCGAGCGTGCTGCGATATCTTTCTGCAAGCGTGCGATGAGTGCGGCAACAGCTTCCGTTTGTTTATCACCGGAGCGATTCTCAGCGGTTATCGTATTCGCATTCATTTCTTCATCTCCCACGACAATGTAGTAGGGAACTTTCTGCACCTTCACCGAGCGAATGCGCTTGCCGAGGCTGTCTGCGTAATCGAGCTCGGCGCGAATACCGCTCTGCAGCAATGTGTCGGTGACACCCGCGGCGTAATCGGTGTGCTTTTCAGAAACCGGCAATACGCGCACCTGTACGGGCGCCATCCAGAGCGGGAATGCACCTGCGTAGTGTTCGATGAGAATACCCATGAAGCGATCCGGTGAACCGATGAGTGCGCGGTGAATCATTACCGGGGTTTGCTTCGTGCCGTCTTCGGCGGTGTATTCGAGGCCAAAGCGTGTGGGCATCGTGCGATCCACCTGAATGGTTGAGATCTGCCATTCGCGTCCAAGTGCATCCACTGCCATGATGTCGAGCTTCGGTCCGTAGAATGCGGCTTCACCTTCAGCAGGCTTAAACGCAACGCCGCTCTTTTCAAGAATGGTGCGCAGCTGCGTTTGCGACTGCTCCCATGCTTCATCGGAACCGAGATATTTCTCTTTGTTGTTTGGATCGCGGAGCGAAAGGCGAATCCAGT
>CAZVMJ010000026.1:0-7232 GCA_964628005.1 uncultured Candidatus Saccharibacteria bacterium
ACTCTGGCACCTCTCCTGGTACGCGCTCTACCTTACCACGCGCGCAGGCTGCAGCAAAAAAGCGCCTATGAGCGTGCGAGCGCGAGCAGGGTAACGGTAGCGCCTGCGTCCAAGAGTGGTCGTGCGGCATGCACCAGGGTGGCCCCGGTGGTGGCTACGTCGTCTATTAAATAGACATGCGTGCCGCGAATAGAGGATGGATCGGTAACCGCAAAGGCACCGGCCACATTTGAGAGGCGGGCAACACGGGTGAGCATGGTTTGGGCGCGGGTGCTGCGGGTGCGCTCGAGGAGCGGTGAAGCGATGCGCGAGAGCGTGCCGTCTTTAAATTCACGAGGCAAAGCATCGGTGACCATGCCGATTTGGCTGTATCCGCGATCACGGCGGCGCTTTGCATCGAGCGGGACGGGAATGAGGAGTATCGGCTGCTGCGAAAAGGCTTGGCGGGATGCAATATCTTCACGAAGAAAATCGGCAAGCAGGAGGGAGAGTGTGTGTGCTGAACGGGATGAGCGATCATACTTCAGTGCCTGAATGAGATCGCGCAGTGTCTTATAGGGGGCAAGCGTGATCACATCAGCGCCGAGCATCGGTGTTGTCATCACGGATACCGCTACATCTTCGGCACGAATCACTTCGGCGCGCATGCGGCGCTGTGGCCGCGGCGCTATCAGATCGAGCGCGGTGTCGAGCAGTGTACGAATACGGTAGAGAAACGCGTCCATCGGGGCCATCATACCCGCGTGGTAGAGTTTTTCCATGAGCGAACTCGAACAAAAGCATTGTGTGCCGTGTGAAGGCGGCGCGTTACCCCTTATGCGTGAAGAATCGGCTGTGTTGTTGCAAAAAACACCGGGGTGGAGCATTGCGACGGATGGTTTATCCATTCATCGCGACTTCACCTTCAACGATTTTGCAGGCGCGCTTGCGTTTGTGAACACTGTCGGCGCGATTGCCGAAGCGGAAGGTCACCATCCGGATATCACGCTTGCGTGGGGTGCCGTTGGTATCACGCTCATCACGCACGCAATCGGTGGATTGTCAGAGAACGACTTCATTCTCGCCGCAAAGATCAACGCAGTGCAGCAATAACCGCGCATATCAGATTGTTGATGCGTCGCATTGCATTCGATGCGATATACTAAGCGAGATATGGCGTTCTCGTTGGGGAGCCTGTTTAAGAATTTCAACCCAGCAGCCGGCGAGGGAAGTGTACTTGGAATTGATATTGGCGCATCGTCGGCAAAAATTGTGCAGCTGCGCGTCTCGCGCGGCATGGCGGTGCTTGAAACATACGGAGAAATTGCGCTCGGCCCGTATGCACAACAGCCGATTGGCAAGGTGGTGAAGCTTCCGCCTGAGAAAATAGCAGAAGCGCTCACCGATCTGATGCGTGAGGCGAATGTAACGGCGCGCACCGCAGGGCTTTCGGTGCCGTTTTCCTCCAGCTTGGTGTCTGTCATCGATCTGCCAAAGGTGGATCAGGAGTCGCTCAAGCGCATTATTCCTATTGAAGCCCGAAAGTACATTCCGGTACCTGTTTCTGAAGTGTCGCTCGATTGGTTTGCGCTTCCGCCGGATCCGGGTGTGGATAGCGCGTTTGATCAGCTGCAGGATAAGGCGATGCTCAAGAAGCAGGGGCAGGAAGTCCTTTTGGTTGCGATTCATAATTCAGTGCTCAACGACTACCGCGTGGTGATGGAAACGGCGGGTATTACGGCAAATTTCTACGAAATAGAGATCTTCAGTGCGATCCGCAGTGCATCAGGGCATGGTATTGCGCCGTTTTTGGTGGTGGATCTTGGTGCATCTACCACAAAGATGTATATCGTGGAGCGCGGCGTGGTGCGCATGACGCACTCGCTCTCGCTCGGGGGCCAGCACATGACCGAGCAGTTGGGCCGCACACTTGAGTGGGAATTTGAAAAAGCGGAACGCATTAAGCGCGAGCGCGGATTGATTGATTCAAGCGTCTACTCAACAGCGGAGAACGATAAGATAAAAGAAGCGCTGTTATCAACACTGTCACGCATCTTTTCAGAGGTGAATCGAGTACTATTAAGTTACGGGCAGCGCTACAATAAAAATGTAGCAACCGTCATTCTGACCGGTGGCGGCGCATCGCTTCCCGGTATTTCCGATATCGCAAAGACATCACTGAACGCACAGGTATCGATCGCTGAGCCATTCGCTCGCACTGAAGCCCCGGCATTCCTTGCGAAAGTTCTGCGAGACATCGGCCCGGGCTTCTCAGTGTCAGTAGGGCTCGCACTCAGAACGCTCAAGGGTGCATAACATATGGATACACCCACTCAATCATCGTTCATTCCGCAGGATGCGGCGACGCTGTCGTCTACCTCTCGGGTGCGCGCACAGGGAGGTCTTTCAGATCTGCTCCTTCTGATGTCGATTGTGTTGTTGGTTGCCTCCGTTGCGCTTGCGGGTTCTGTATTTTTGTACGAGGAATATCTCAAAACCAGTGCTGCAAGTAAGGTGGATCAGCTCCAGCGTGCAAAAGAGGCATTTGAGCCGTCTTTAATTCATACACTCACGCGCCTCGATGACCGCATGCATGTGGCAGATCAGCTGCTTGCGGGGCACATTGCACCCACGGCCTTTTTCCAGATTCTCCAGCAGGCAACCCTCACCACAATTGAGTTTAAGACGCTCGAGCTTGATGCGGTGGATCCCACAAAGATCACCATTAAAATGACCGGCGTTGCACAGAGCGTGAATTCCATCGCGCTTCAGGCAGATCTCTTCTCCAAGAACGGTTCCATCACAAACCCGATCTTCTCCGACATCAATCGTCATGAAGAAGGTGTTCGGTTTAACCTGACAGCAGTGGTGAATCCACAGGCGGTGAACTTTGTGCGTCTCGTGAACGGCATGAATATTGATGAAGCGCCGCAGACCGCAACGCCAGTTCCGCAGGGCGGGGATCAACAGCAGCCGCCGGCTGAGCAGGATCTCTTCGGCGGTCCGCAAGAATAACTATGGGAAAGACACTATTTTCAATCATCGGCCTCTTTGCAGCAATCGGCATCTTCTTTTTCTACACGAAGCCGACCTACGACGGCGCGCAAACCAAGCGTGCTGACATCGTGGAATACGATGCGGCCCTCCTGAAGGCAGCGGAATTACAGGATCGAAAGCAGGCGCTCCTCAAGCGATATAACGAATTTCAGCCGGAAGACCGCGATAAGCTGCAGAAACTGCTTCCGGATCACGTCGATAACGTTCGTCTCATTCTCGATTTGGATAACATTGCATCTCGCCGCGGCATGGCACTGCAGAATGTGGTGGTTTCAACACCGGGCGCGGGGCAGACGACGCAGACCGCCGTTGGCTCCATCAGCTCCGCAAAGCAGAAGTATGATGTGCTTACGACAAAATTCTCGACGCAGGGTACGTATCCCGCTTTCCAGCAGCTCATTTCTGATCTTGAAACGAGTCTCCGCATCATGGACATCGTAACCATCAAGGTGGCGCCGGGTGGCTTGGAAGGCGTGCGCACCGCAGAACCAATTTACGCATACGAGGTGACGCTCCGCACCTACTGGCTCAAATAATCTATGCAGTGGATCAAGCAACATATCGTTCTCTTCCTCATCGTGGTCGCGCTCATTGCGGGCGGTGTGTTTTATGGCATGACAGGCGGCGGCGTGCAGTCTGATGCGCTCCTCACCACGGAAACGGTTGATACCGGCTCGCCAAGTGCAGATACCGCGGATCGTGATTTGGTGGAAACGCTGCTCACGCTCCGAGCCATTTCGCTCTCGGGCACCATCTTTTCTGATCCTGCATTCAAGGCGCTCCAGGATTTCGGGACACCGATTGTTCCTGAACCTGTCGGCCGACAGAATCCGTTTGCTCCTCTGAATAACAGCCAGCCGGCGAGCGCTGCATCCACAAATCTTCCCGCAAGCGCCCCGCGACGCTAACACGCTATGGCGGATATTACTCTTGATTCAGCGCCCGGCGTCGAGCTCCGTTCACTGGGGGATGCAAAGGTGCCGTATGACGTGCTTCGCGCGATTCCACAAGAGAGCGCTGAACACTATGAAATTGCGCCGCTCTCGATCGTTGATGACGTGCTCGAGGTGGGATTGGTAGACCCGGACAACATTCAGGCAATGGATGCGCTGAACTTTATTTCGCGCACCAGCGGTTTGCCATACAAGGTGTTTCGCATCACGAAAGAAGATTTCGATAAGGTGCTCACGATGTACCGCGGCTTGCGCGGCGAAGTGGAGCAGGCGATTACCGACATGGCAACGGAAACCGTTACGCCTGCCACCGCCAAGAATGCCGCGCTTGATGATGCGGAAAACGCGCCACTGGATCTTGAAGATCCGACGCTTTCTCGCACCGTGCAGGCAAAAGACAAGGCGATTCAAGAAGACGCACCGGCGATCAAAATCGTTTCAACGGTGCTTCGATACGCCATTGATGGCAAGGCATCTGACGTTCACATTGAGCCGCTGCCATCCGGCGTGCGTGTGCGCTACCGCGTAGACGGCGAACTACACACGAGCGTTGTGCTGCCGCTGCAGACGCACCGCGCCATCGTTGCGCGCATTAAAGTGCTCTCCTCGATTCGTCTCGACGAACGACGTAAGCCGCAAGACGGCCGCTTCTCTGCAACCATTGATGGACGACAAATCGACTTCCGTGTTTCAACCTTCCCGTCGTACAGCGGCGAGAAGATCGTGATCCGAATTCTTGACCGCGAACAGGGCTTTATTCCGCTCGATCAGATCGGCCTTACGCCGCGCAATCTTGAGATTATGCGCCGTGCCATTCAAAAACCGCACGGCCTCATTCTGATCTCCGGCCCGACCGGTTCCGGTAAATCCACCACGCTCTACTCCATGCTCTCTGAGCTCGATCGTGAGCGAAAGAACGTGCTCTCGCTTGAAGACCCAATCGAATATTTCGTCGAGGGTATTATTCAGTCGCAGGTGCATCCGGAGATCGGCTACACATTCGCAAACGGTTTGCGCACGACACTCCGTCAAGACCCGGACATCATCATGGTGGGCGAGATCCGCGACGGCGAAACTGCAAAGCTTGCCATTCAGGCGGCGCTTACCGGTCACCTTGTGTTTTCAACGATTCACACCAACGATGCGGTGGGAACGATTCCGCGCCTCATCGACATGGGTGTGGAGCCGTATCTCATTTCGCCGGTGCTCGTTGCCTCCATTGCGCAGCGACTCGTGAAGACCTTCTGCGAAGGCGCGGAGCATGAAGTGCCGCTCTCCGCGAGCGATCGACAGTCGATTGAGCATGATATGCAATCGCTCCCGCCGGAGTATCGCTTCCCGCTGCCTGAGACGGTGTATGAAGCACAGCGAACGCCCACGTGTCCCACGGGTATGCGCGGTCGTATGGCGGTGTTTGAAGTGTTGGAGATGTCGCCGGCGCTTGAGCAGATTGTGCTCAAAGATCCGGTGGAATCAAAGCTATGGGCTGCGGCGCGATCGCAAGGAATGCTTACGATGCGCGAAGATGCAGTTCAGAAGTCGATGCAGAAGAAGGTTCCGTTCTCTGAAATTAACAGCTTGAGCTCACTCATGCTCGGTGATGAATCCGATTATGAGGTGAGCACGAAGGCGGTGCCGGAGACGGCAGCGCCCGAGATAACGACTGAAACGGTATGACCGATGAACCAACGAAATCTATTTTATTGGTGGATGATGACAGCTTCCTGCTGCAGATGTACAGCATGAAGTTTGTGAGTGAGGGCTTCCGCGTGGAAGCCGCCACGTCCGTGAAGAACGCGCTCGATATTCTTCGTCAGGGGATGCAGCCGGATGTGATTGCATTTGATATTACGATGCCTGAGCACGACGGCTTCTTTCTGCTTGAGACAATCCGAAGCGAAAACCTCGCGCAACATGCAAAGAAAGTAGCGCTCACGAATCAGCAGAGCGAAGCCGAAAAAGCTAAAGCATCGGATCTTGGAGCTGACGCGTACCTTATTAAAGCGACGATGATTCCGTCGGAAGTTGTCAACATGGTTCGATCTCTGCTTTCAGGGGGTCAAGCCGCATAATGACTTTATGGGAATTGACTACGCAGCACAGCTCAAGAAGTACATAAACGTCGTGGTGCACGAAGGTGCATCCGATCTCCATTTTTCTACCGGCGCACATCCGACGGTGCGTGTTGCGGGTTCGCTCGCGCCGATGCTGAAGGAAGATGTCTTGACCGCAGAAGACACGATGGGCTTTGCACATGCGCTGCTTACGCCTGAACAGGAGAAGCGCTTTTTGGTGCAGCAGGAAATGGACTTCGCATATGAAGCGGAAGACGGCATTCGTTTCCGCGGCAATGCCTTTTTTCAGCGCGGTTCTGTTTCTATTGCACTGCGACTCATTCCAAAAAACATTCGGCCGCTTTCGGAGCTGAATGTGCCCGATATCGTTGCGTCATTTGCGCGTCGCAGCCAGGGATTCTTCCTCGTGGTAGGGCCGGTGGGGCAGGGTAAAACAACGACGCTTGCGGCACTCATCGAGCTCATTAACACGGAGCGCATGGAGCACATCGTTACGATCGAAGATCCGATCGAGTATATTTTTGAACCGAAACAATCGCTCATCGATCAGCGCGAGGTGCATATCGATACCAAAGATTTCTCCTCAGCGCTTACCAGCGCATTCCGACAAGACATCGACGTCTTGCTCGTGGGAGAAATGCGCGATGCAGATACTATGGCCGCTGCGGTAACTGCTGCAGAAACCGGTCACCTGGTTTTCTCAACACTCCACACCAACAACGCGGCACAAACGATTGATCGTATTATCGACATCTTCCCGGGCGGACAGCAGGACCAGATTCGTCTCCAGCTCGCCGCATCGCTTGCAGGCATCTTTTCTCAGCGCCTTATTCCGCGCGTATCCGGTGGCCTCATTCCGGCATGCGAGCTACTCATTAATACAAAAGCAGTATCGAATCTTATTCGCGAGAAGCGAACGCACGAAATAAATACGGTGATCGAAACGTCTTCAACCGAAGGCATGATCGACATGAATCGATCGCTCGCTGAGCTTGTCGCTCGTGGAGAGATTACGACGGAAACGGCATATCAATACTCCTTGAATCCAAACGTGCTCGACAAGCTTCTGTAAAATATGGCCATTTTTGAATACAAGGCCCTCGACCAGCAAGGAAACCAGCGTGACGGAACGGTGGATGCGGTCAATATGGATGTCGCGATCGCGGCG
>CAZVMJ010000027.1:0-6824 GCA_964628005.1 uncultured Candidatus Saccharibacteria bacterium
TGCTGGCGATTCCGGTATCGGGAGATTCGGTATGCGCACCGCACCGCTACGCGCGATATACAACACACCGGCAAGTGCACCAATAAAAACCAACACAACGAGTAGCTTCTTCATACCCCCACACTACTACCGAAGCGGCTACTGTAAAAGCGCCTGCATTCGCAGCGACAACGCGGCAAGAATGCGCGAAAGCCTCTCGCCGAGCGACCATCGCGTACCTGTATCCGGCTGCGGTGCTTGGAATCCGGTCTGCGGTGCAGGCTGTTCACCAAACGTGATCGTAGAAATATTTGAGGTCGTGCCTGCTGAAGTTGCATTGAGGTACTGATACCCCGACGTGTCAGTAACCGTCGTCGGTTGCGTCGGTGTGATTTGCGCAACGACCGACGTGTCTGCACTCGGGTTCACGGGCAAATATGACTGCGTCACGGGCTGCGTCGCGACAGTCGGTGTCTGCAACGACGGATTGCTGTATGTCGGCTGTGGTGTTGTGTATGACTGCTGCTGCAGCGGCGAGGATGGCGACTGCAGGAACTGCTGCAGGAAGCGGAACGGATCCTGCGCCGTTGCCTGCGTGAGCAGACTACCTGCATTAAACGGCGGTTGATAGCCGGTATTTGTGTAGCCCGGCGTTTGTGTGAAAGGTTGTGTAAACGGTGCTGCCGGTGTCTGTACACCAGGCGTTGGCTGCGCCACCGTCGGAATCGGGCCCGTAACCGTCTGCGCATTACTTGCCGCGGACGTGATACTTGCAATCGCATCACCCACCCCCGGCGAACCGGTGAGCAGCGCGTGATAGGTCCCAAACTGAGACGAACCGAACTGATATACCTTCACGTTTGGATTCGCGGCTTTCACCAAATTAATCGCGGCAGTAAGTCCGTTGTAATTTGCTTCAAGCGAAACGATGCTCTGCACATTCTTTAGCTGCGCAGGCGTCATACCCTGCACCAACTGGAGCAACCCCTGATAGCCTGCGCTGTATGCCACAAGCACGGTGGGCTGATTACCGATTTGTGCCGCAACGCGCGTGATGTCGGTGGCATCTTGAAAACGCCCCTGCTGTACCGGCGCATAAATGAGCACCGCGTCTTGCGGCAACTTCGGCGCAATGCTCTGCGCCGCTTGCTGCTGTGCGGAACACGCCTGCCCCACTTTTGCATTGCACAGCCCTGAGAAATACACCACTACGGGTTTCTGTGCCGCGAATGCCGGCGCAACACTCAGCGCACACAGCATGAGAGCGGTAGAAAGCATCTGCGCAACGCGCATGGTCATGAAAAAATCGTAACACGAACGAAGCCCCGGAGCGGGGCTTCGTGTGCGCGCCTGTGAATCGCTTTACGGGGTGACTGTCGTATCAGGAACGATATCGGTCGGTGCGGGAACTTCCACATTAATGTTAGTACCGCCCGTGTTCGGAATATCAGCGCCGCGCTGATACCACACATATCCTCCGACAATGACGGCGAGCACGACGATCAGTGCAACAACCCATCCGAGCGCGCCAGAGTCGTCGGTGCGCGCGGGTGTGTTCGTAATAATAGTGTCTGCCATGGTGAGATGGTGATGCGAGTAAGTGTGCCGTGAGCAACACAGCACTCAGCATACCGATGGCTACGTGAATGATGTATGAAGAACTTCATCTCAACTCACCTCACCGAGTGTCGGAATGGCAAGACGCCGGCGCGCACTCTCGCCCTTAAACAGCTCGCGATACCGCTTTGGTTTTTCTTCGCGCGCAATCGGCGCATAGCGCGCCACTTTCGATTGCTGCGGCTTCATGGCATGAAAGCTAGAGCCCAAAAACACTGCATGCTTGCCATACTTTGCCGCAATCTCATCGAGGCTCTCGTATACCTGTTTTGCTGCTTCGGTTTTCATCACGGAGCCGAATAAATCGAGCTGCGTTTTATTCGCATCCTGCAATTTCATGAGCACGATACCGGTGGAGCGGTACAGCGTCCCCTTTCGAAACACCCGCGGAAAATGTTCACGCACCGCCGCGAGGATATCGTTCGGAATACACGTAGGATGCGTGAGCTTAATCTCGCACCCGTGATATTTGAAATCCTGTGTTTTGAGAAAAAAGAAAATCTCGGGAGCGGCAAGATTCCAGCGCCGCGCTTTAATGCACGCGTTCTCAATATTCTTTGAAAGCTGTGCGGCAACAAAACGCGCGTCGCGCGACGGCGGGGTGAATGTTTTTGTCTTACTGATTGATTGATAGCTCTCCCGGCCGTCCACGTTTAGTTCAAACGCAACATCGCCATTGAGCTCTTTCCATATCTCAAAGATCGGTTTCGATACCGTTGCGCGCACCCACGCCTCCTCTCGCATCGCAAAATCATACGCCGTGCGCACGCCAAACTTCGCAAGATACGCCGCCGTGTTCGGCCCAATACCCCACACCTTTACCGCCGGCGTCTGTTCCAGAAACGCCCGCGAATCACGCAGCGCAATAGGCGTAAATCCATCCGGCTTCTTCCATTTCGATCCGATCTTGGCGAGCACTTTTGTGGCGGAGAGCCCTATTGAAAAGGTCATGCCGAGCTCGCGCTCAAGATCCCGGCGAATCGCTTCCCCCATATCCGGATACGACATGCGCAACGTGCGGCGCAAGCCGGTGAGATCCGCAAAACATTCATCAATTGAGTACTCTTCGACTGCCGGCGTATAGCGCCGCACGATTTCATACATGCGGTGCGAAAACAGACTGTACGTTTCGTAATCAGACGGCAAAATGATTGCGTCCGGACACACCTTCAATGCATCTCCAAGCGCAACGCCGCGCTTCACGCCACGCGCTTTCGCCTCGTACGTGCACGCAGAAACAATGCCGCGTTCTTTGCCGGTAATCACCGGCTTGCCACGCAGGCTCGGGTCTTTCGCTACTTCACATGCCGCAAAGAAAGAATCGCCGTCAATGTGCAGAATTGCGCGTGGATATGATCGTGGTTCTCCCCAAGCCATGGCATAGATCGATTATTGAATAACAGGTTCACCCGCCTCTGCGGCAATAAGGCGGCGAAACTCATCCTGTGTGAGCCGGCGAATCGAGCGGCGATGTGCCGGATCGCGCACATACCGCGCAAAAATTTTATAGCTATCGTGATCAAACTCCGGCTTCTTGGCATAAACCGCCACATCGTCTTCAGATACGCGAATATCACCAATCAGACACCAGTTATCAAGCACAAACGAATGCGAACCCACTCCCGCACGATGCTCCTCAATAAGGATCGGGCCCGGGTACGGCCATGCTCGAATGCGGCGCGCAAAAAACGCCTGTGCAACACGCTCGTTGTAAGAATCCGATGACTCGGATCCGAGACATGCACCATGGCATGTGCCGAGCTGATGTGCGAAACATGCACCCTTTCCCTTTTCGGTACCAAGCAGCTTCGGACAGAGCGCATACATGCGCGCTGCCTCCGCAAGAAATTCTTTTGCCTGCGTGAGATTGCGAAACACGCCAAGCACCGATGCATGTTCTTCGGGTGCAATACCCGGCACACGTGCAAGCTCTACTGAATCGTAGCCGCGCACATTCGTGCTGCGCGCAATGGTAATTTCACGGCGGCGAAGCAGTTGCCGGTTGTAGCGCGGCGACATTGATTTCACGAGCGAAGATTCAAGCAGGAGCGCAGAGAGCTCGCCGGCTGTCTCCCGGGTTTCCACACGGCGAATGTGTCTACCCATGAGCGCTTCCTTTGAGGAGGCCGGGCCACCCGAGAAATGCGAAAGTACGCGGGTTTTAATATTGCGGCTTTTGCCCACATACAGCGGCTCGTTGTCCTCACCAAAAAAGAGATACACGCCCGGGCCTTCGGGCATGCTTTTAATGGTGCGGGTATCGAGAAACGCCGGCAGTGTGTGGCCTTTCAGAATCTCTGCAATTGCAGGGCCGATCTGTGCAGCGCGCTTTTCCTGCGCGTACTGCAAAAACTGCCAGAGTACGTTTGCATCATCAAATGCACGATGCCGATTTCCCGCATCAAAACCGTATCGGGTAATGATGCTTGAGAGATCGTGCTTTCGCGCTTTCGGAAACAGCATGCGCGAAAGCCGCACCGTACAGAGACACTTCGCATTGAACTTGTGACCAATGCGCGAGAACTCATTTTTAATAAAGGCGTAATCAAAGCGCGCGTTATGCGCCACAAAGATCGCGCCATCAAGAAGCCGCGCCACCGTCTCGGCCACATCTTCAAAGGCAGGCGCCGGATCAAGCTCGGATTGTCGAATGCCAGTGAGCGACAATATCCACGAAGAAACGGGACGGCCGGGATTAATGCACGTGCGATACGTTTCTACGCATACACCATCTTCAATACGAAGAATTCCGATCTCAATAACCCGACTGTCTGTGGCGCTCGTGCCCGATGTCTCAACATCAACAATTGCCAGTGTCTTTCCCTTTAAACATTCCATACCTCGTAGCGCGTCGGAGCGTAGGAGCGCACGCGAAGAAGGCGGCGAACAAACGATGCGAATCGCGGGGTGAGTGTAATTGAAATTCTCATAGATGTCTCTGATTGAAGATTATTAAATAGTGGTAATACGAGGAATGAGGAATCGACGCGCAGTGCGCACAGTGCGGCGCGACCGGCCTGCAGTTGCGAACAACTCCACGTTATTGAGAGCCGCAGGAACCAGTACCGGGCGCGACGCCTCGGTTACGTATCGTTGAATTGAAAGCCAGGTATCAATTTTCTTCATAGCATTGGTAGTGATTAGTATTTTCGAACGACGGCGGTAACGACTGCTTCTATCCGAAAGGCTTCTTTCGGATAGATGGGTTTGTACCGCTCATTTGCCGGCTCCAGGTAATACTTGTCGCCCGTCTTGCGCAGATATTTCATGGTGTACTCGCCATCCACACTCGCAATGACAATCTGCCCCACCTTGTACGTGGCACGGCGCTCAACAATAACCATGTCGCCTTCGCGAATACCGGCATCGATCATGGAATCGCCCTTCACTTTCAGGATGTAGCTCGACTCCTTATTTGGCGTCAGGTATTCATCGAAACTCATGACATCGAGCAGCTCTTCTTCCGCAGGAGACGGAAAGCCCGCTTCAACCAAACCGAGCAGCTTTACCCCGTCGTCGAAGTTGTGCGGGATGAGGTGGCCGGTTTTATCTTTCCGCACAAGCCCCGCGTCAATCATTTGCTCAAGACGGTAGTTGACCGCACTTTTTGTTTTGTAGCCCCAGAGCTTCATGAGCTCCGAAAAGCTCGGCATGCGCTTGTGGGTGCGATAGAACTTCGCCATTTCGTCTCGGTATTCTGCGAAATCTTCCATAGCAAAAGTATATTAGAACGATCGTTCTGAAGCAAGTATGAAGGCGCGACATTTCTGTGGATAGCGTATTGCTATACTGCCGACCAATGTCTGACACCACGGCGCCGAAAAAGCGCGCTGCAGTCATCGGCTCGGGAATCTCCGGGCTTTCTGCCGCATGGCTTCTGAAAGAGCGGTACGACGTCACGCTCTTTGAAGCTGCCGATCGTCTTGGCGGCCACGCACGCACGATCACCATCCCCCACGACGACGGCACCACCGCGGTCGATACCGGCTTCATGGTCTACAACCCAAAAACATATCCACACTTGTGCGCATTTTTTAAAGCGCTCGGTATTGAGCATACCGGCACCTCAATGAAATTCTCCGTCGCAAATCCCGACGGCTCATATGAATACATGGGCTCGATTCCTCGCGGCATCTTTATTCAGCCCGGCAATATCTTCAGCCGCGATCACTGGCGTGTACTCATCAATATTCTCCGATTCAACTGGATTGCTACCCGCGCACTCAAACGCGGTATTTCAACCGACATAACAACAGGCGCATTTCTCGATGCACACCGCTTTCCTGCGGTATTCCGCGAACGGTATCTCTATCCCATGGCCGGGTGCATCTGGTCATCATCGAGCGGCTCGATTGCCGATTTCCCGGCACACGCACTTATTTCATTTCTCAATAACCACGATTTGCTCGCCACTTTTTTTGGCGTGCAATGGCGTACCGTCAAAGACGGCAGTATTTCATATGTACGCGTTGTCGAAGATGCACTCCGCGCTGCCGGTGCAACAATAGCTCTTCATACACCAATCCGGTCGATCCGACGCGACGAACACGGCGTCACGATTTCGCACAACAGAGAAGACGAACGGTTCGATATTGCGATCATCGCCACACATGCCGACCGCGCGCTTTCACTCCTGAGCGACCCGACCGACGAAGAAAAGCGAATCTTGGGCGCGTTTACCTATCACGACAATGCGGTCGTTTCGCATACCGACAGCTCTTTCATGCCGCGTCGTCGCGGCGCGTGGGCTGCATGGAACTACCGCATGACACAGACCGCCGATCCTATTTCGCTTACGTATTGGATGAACGCATTACAAAATATTCCCGGCAGCGATGTGTTCGTCACGCTCAATCCAGAACGTGCGATTGCACCGACACAGATTCTCGACACCGCAAGCATGCGCCACGTGCAGATGAATGCCGCTGCACTTGAAGCGCAGAAGCACCTCCCGGAGCTCCAAGGCACGCAACACACCTACTTCTGCGGCAGCTACCACGGCTATGGATTTCACGAAGACGGCATTCGTTCTTCCGTTGCAGCACTAGCCCATCTCTCGATTACACCACCATGGCGCTAACCGCATCACTCGTCACGGCAGCGGTATGGCATAAGCGTTTTTTCCCGCGCATTCACGCGTTTACGTATGCGGTGTATTACGTAACACTTCCCATTGATGATCCGTATCGCGCAACACACGCGCTCTTCTCTATAAATAAATGGAATAT
>CAZVMJ010000028.1:0-6784 GCA_964628005.1 uncultured Candidatus Saccharibacteria bacterium
CCTCGAAGCGATGGGCAGGCTTGAGCCTGGCGAAACTTGCACCTGCCGACGAAAGTATAGGAAAGAAACTTATAGATTTGGTGAAATATTCAGATGATCATTCAGTCGTTGGCGCTGCTCTCGAATCTCTAATAGCGGGTTGGGTTGATCATCCTGAACTTATCTCTTTGCTCCAACGTTGTGCCACCTCAGGCTCACCACACCTGCGTGTGGTCGCCATAAGGGGAAAGGTTGAGAAAAAAATCCAGGATGAAACCGACCTCGACGCTCTACTTCTTCTCGCGTCTTCTGAGACGCGCATGGAATTTCGCGGATCGGAACTTATATCTCAAGCTATTTTGTTGGGATGGCCAAAGAACGAAAAGGTAAAAAAGGCGTGCTTGGCTTCCAAGCATCTGTCATACAAATTTCCAGAAAAAAGCCTTGACCGTGAAATATCGACAACAATTTTGTTGGAGGGATATGCAGGAGATGAGGAGGTTGCCGCCTACTTGGCCAAAGAAATACGATCTGAAAGATTTCCTTTCTTGTCAATAAATCGCAACGAGGCATTTGACACAGTTGCAAAGAACTTCAAAGATCATCCTGATATTGTTGCTGCGTTAGATGATTGGCTAAATCGAGAGCAGCACTTACTAGATACCGAGGTGTCAGCGGCAGCTCTTGTTGGCAGAACACCCGCCTTCAAAACACGCTTACTAAAAGATCTGGAGCGTGAAGGCTTTATCCATTGGCCAGCACGCGCTCTTGTCGAAGGCTGGGGTGGCAGTGATTCCGAGGTTTTGGATGCCATTAAAAAGGTTATTGCTACGGGAGCTAAAAAGACTTCTACAATCGCATACCAAATACCGCAGATATTTTCTCTAGAGGAATCTCGCAAGCTCTTACTTGAAACTCTAAAGAGTGATGAATGTGATAGACCGGATTTTGTTATTGGAGCCTTAGGGAAGTTGGGAGCATCAGACTCTGATTCAGAGATCGTTGATGTTGCGCTTGAGAAATTGAAGGGTGAGGAAACTTATTTCACTGACTCGTTTAAAGCCGCCTTGATCAAAGGGTTCTATTCCGACCCTCGTGTCCGAGAATTATCTTTGAACGCAATACAGCAAAGAGATGATGAGTATCAAGCGGTCGCTAGAGCTTATCCCTCTGACAAAGAAATACAATCTGCGCTTATTAAGATCGCAAATCCACTACCTGTATCTCTGCGACTCAACATTGCAGAGCACCTATCGACCGCCGATGTCGACCGAAGCTTTGCTTTAACGACCCTAGAACTTTACGACCACGAACGGGATGCTGAGGTAAAAGTTCAGGCAGCTATAGGTTTCTACTCCCGCTTTAAGGATTCAGGTAAAGACCCTGCTGATAAGGTTAAGCTTCTTAGTGAAGTAATTGTCTGTGGTGGTCCCGATCATGAAGAAAGAAGAATGGCGGCTTTGTGTGGACTTTTGATTCTCGGTCGCCTAGATGTAATGAACACCGCTAAGTCAAAATTTGGCGAGCCAAAGAAGTTAGCGCACTTGCGAGGAATTAGTGGGCTGAGGCCGAATGTGCCTTTTGTTCGTTTTTTGCTTCAGCATTGGGTTACGCTTCAAGAATTCTTTAAAGAGGACTTTTGGCAACGGCTATTTGAGGGTGGTCCGAATATGTACACTTGGGATGCTTTGACACCTTTTGCGGATCAGTACGATGTGCCACGAGAGCAAGCCCTGGATTTCTTGACGAAGCGAGCGTCCAAAATGGCGGGTGCGTCGACTTTGTATTTTCTGAGTAGAGTGGTTCCAACAAGTCCGCTTCTGCTCGAGTATTCCTTAAATGTGTTGAACCTGCGTGATGCCACTCCTGGCATGCCTAACGATAAACATGACCCTAATAATCACATTACGAGCCGCGATGAACTCGTGGCGGGCGAAATAGTCGGTGATCAATTTGGCGGTGATAAAACGGTACTTTCTCAAATTTGCACCGATAGAAATAAATTTAATATAGACGAGCTTGTCCTTGTGCTTAGTGAGGGTTGGCCAGAGAGTGATGAGTTGAAACAATGCTTTAAAGAAATGTATAAGAAGGGTCGCGGATTTTGGGAGACAACAATCCTTAGGCTCTATGCCTTCAGAAACGGACCTGTAACAATGTTTAAGGAAATTCGGAGGCTAATCCGTAAATGGTCCTCTGTACCGCGGTACCGTGTCCATGAGGGGGTTGTGCGACCATTGGTCCGACGAATCCAAAGGGATTCAAGACTTTCGTGGATGCTACTCAAGTACATAACATTTCTCGGCACGCCTTCTGAAAAAGTCACGATTGCGCGGCTTCTTTATAGAGCACACGGCATCACTCCTGACCTAAGAAAATGGGCGGAGTCCGAACTCGATAAACAATTCTCGGGAAAGGTTATTGATGTGGGTTGCGACATCACTTCAGGCGAGATCGAGTCCCTACCGCACGTTATTTATGAAATCTTGCAGAGAAACTAACTCGATCAATCAGTAACCTCCTTGTATTCAAGGCGGCCATACATCGCCTCTGCCCAGTAGTTCGTGAAAAGAAACCAATCACCAACGAAAGCTCCGAAGGCTCCACATACGTTCGCTAGGTAGCACTCCTCAGCGGTCTTACTATCGACCTCCTTTATGATCACGTCATATTTGCGAGCAAGAGCTAATTCTGCATCTGAAAACCCACTGGGGCCGTCGCTTTGACCTGCCATAGCGACAAGCATGGGTTTATCGCACTTCCAGCAAGGCGCGGTAATGATCATTAGAGATATGCGCTCCGATTCCATAACTAGAAAATACCACTTCTTTATAGCGCACAAAGGCCGCCTTCCGGCGGCCTTTGTTTAGATTTTCACTTTCTGCTGTACGGCTCCGTGCTGATAAGTTTGTGGTGCCCACGGGGTGCCCAAAAAGTGATAAATCGTGATTATTTCTGATCGTCCCGGACCTCGGCTGCTATGGTAGATTTGAGAGCACGAGAGGGTTTCCCTGGGTTCGATTCCCTCATCGCCCGCAACACAAAACAAGAGCAGGGTGGTCGCGTGAGAGTGCTACGATGTATGGCAAACAACACATATGTCGAACATGGAACGATTCACGGGGTTTAAGAAAATTGAGGATACGGCGGCAACGCCCATTTTGCGCGAACTGTCCGAAACGATGCGTGACACCGGGAGCGATGATGTGGATCTTCATCCGGCACGCACGCTCAAGAAGATGATCTTTGATACCGTTTCAGATCCGTATCTGAAGCCGGAGGAAAAGTGGGACACACTCATGAAAAAAGAAGAGGTGCACGGCATGGTGGCGGGGAATTACCGTACATACGAACTCGCGCCCGAAACACAGCGTGAATCGTTTCTGCTTGCGACACTCGCGCTCTTTGCAGAAAAGCCCGAGATGCGACTGCGCCCGGATGTAATCGCGAAGGTGCAGGATGTATGGACCAGCTACGCCGAAACATCGGAAGTGGGGCACATGCGCCCGCCATCGGTTCGGCCCTATAGCGAAGAAGAGAAGCGAATAATGCAGCAGCGCATGGATGAAGCGCGTGCGCGATTGCCACTCTTTCTTTCAATTACCGAACGCCTCACCGATATTGTGCGCGATGCGCCGTGGGCAAACGGCTACAACATGTTTGAGCACTACAAGCAGTACATTCCGGAACTAAAGGATCTCAAATAAGCGTGACTTTGATCCCAAAAAATACCCATATCTAGAGCCATATTTTGAGATACTGAAAGTATTGACAAATATCTCAAGTATAGTAAGGTATTGGAAGGAAGGGCGGTTATTGTTTCTCGGCAACCAAACCCGAGTTCGATCGTCCCGTGAATCCCTGCGGTCACCACCCAGGGTTCGCAAATGCCAGTGACCAACAATTCCAGAGAAAGTTGCGCCCAAACTTGATGATTGTGTTGAGGGAAATGCGCTTAGCCTACGGCACCTGGATGCGGTTTAGCAGAATGCTTGCGATGAGCGTTCGCACTGGAAATACTTACTCATGACGTCGTCTCCCTCCAACGGAACACGGACATGCTGTAGGCGCTGAGCAATCGGCGGGTGCAAAATGGTATTCATGTGAGCCTGCATGAATATACACACCTTCAATTTTCCAATTCTCACAGCCGCCCTCACGGGCGGCTGTGTTCGTTATGTACCCGCGCACGCCACGGCGGGGCGCGCGGCGCAAGAGTGAAAGCTGGTGATGCATCGGTATAATCCCGTTCATGAATAAAAAACTGATTGCACTCATCGCGCTCGTGCTGCTTGGTGCGGGTGCGTACTTTTTTACGCAGTCTGAATCGGCGCTTTCGGAAGGTGAAGAATCGGTTGCCGGGGAGGTGTATGTATACGAAACGGAAGTCGATGGTGCGGATCAGTGCACCTCGTACGAAACGTACGATGCCGAAGCAGGTGTGTGCCGATTTGAATGCGAAAGCGAAGCAGCGTGCGCCGACATTGAGGCGAAGATCGATGCGCAGTATGAATCGTGGCTCACGGAAGATGCTGCAGATGCTGAGCCGGTGGCTGAAAAGGAGGTAGACACGAGCGACTCAATGCAGGCGAGCTACACCGTTTCAAACGGTGAGCAGATTACGTTTGTAAACGGTACCGATGATCCTTCATACCGCGCCGTGTGGGACGAAATTGCAGCGCTCAGCCCGAACGCGCTTTCAAACAGCTACATCGGCCAGTTTGATGTCTTTGATTCCCCGGAGGACGACACGCTCGCGTTTGTGGACCAGCCCACACCGGGTGGCCCGTGGCGCATTGCGGTGAATCTTGCCGGGAACCGCTCTTCAACCGAGCGTGAGCGCAAGATGACGTACATCCACGAGCTCTTCCACATCATTTCGCTCAATGCCTCCCAAGTGGAGAGCGGTGCCGAAACGTGTGATATGCATGCGCTTGATGAGGGCTGCCCGTTTGCACAGGCGTACATCACCGGCTTCTGGACGAAGTTCTGGCAGAACGGCCCAACCTCATACGAAGAGGGTTCGTTTGTAACGGAATACGCGGCCACGAATGAAGTGGAAGATGCTGCCGAGAGCTTTACCTTCTTTGTGCTCAGCTCGTCGGCACCCGTAGGTTCTTCGCTGCGTGATCAAAAGGTGGCCTTCTTCTACACTCAGCCAGAGCTTATGCGTATTCGCGCTGCAATGCGCTCGGCGCTCGCGAAAGACGTGATCGACGCAACACGCGGGCAGTAGCATCTCGCGTGCGCGGTATACTGCGCACATGCATGAGCCAAAGGCATCCGACGGGCGATTCTCGTTTG
The DNA here is from genome assembly GCA_964628005.1 of uncultured Candidatus Saccharibacteria bacterium. Classification (GTDB taxonomy): domain Bacteria; phylum Patescibacteriota; class Minisyncoccia; order Phycocordibacterales; family UBA2100; genus UBA10103. The sequence continues at coordinate 5,284 of CAZVMJ010000028.1, forward strand.
TGGCCCGCGCAAAGAGTTTTACAAACGCGGGGCGTGGCATATGGGTGTTTCTGAAAACGACGCCAAACGCCTGGATTCAAATCTCATTCTTCCTCATTGCCATAGGCTTTGGTCTCTATTTTGAGATCGAGCGCTTTGATTGGATGCTGCTCGTACTCGCGGCCGGTTTTGTGGTTGCCGCGGAAGCGTTCAACACGGCGATTGAAATTGATATTGATCTCACCTCACCGGAATATCATCCGTATGCACGCGACACGAAAGATGTGGCGGCTGGTGCGGTGTTTATCTCAGCGGTTACTGCCTTTGTAATTGGTGTGTTTATCTTCCTGCCGCACCTTATTTCCGATTAGCGTTTTTTTGGGGAAGCGTTTGGCCACAAATGCTTCAATTTTCTTCGTGTCCTTCGGATCGAACCACGTAATATCGCTATTACGATTCCAGTAGCCGGTCTGCTTGCGCGCATAGCGGCGAATTTCTGAATACAGAGTAGTGATCATTTCGTCTTTTGAAACCTTCTTCTCGAGATGATCGGCGAGCGAGCGATACTCTAGCCCGAGCTCGCGCATACGCTTGTATGAAAGCCCGGCCTTCTTGAGCTTTCGTGCTTCGGCCACCATACCGAGTGCGACACGATCTTTGAGGCGCTTCAGAATTTTTTTGTCGAGCACGCTTTGTGCTGGCGAAACGCCGATCCAGACGGCGTTGTACGAGGGGATAGTTCTTGCTGCGGGCTTCGGAGCTGCTGCGATTTCAAGTGCCCGCACGAGGCGCACTGCATTATTTCGCTCGCTCGGTGTGTCCATTGCGCTCGCACGCTTCGGATCTTTTTTTGTAAGCATTGCAAACAACTGCGCTGCAGATTTATTGGCGAGTTTTTTGCGCAGCGCGGGATTCGGCGGAACATCGGGGAGATCAATGCGACCCACGAGCGCATCAATATAAAAGCCGGTGCCGCCGGCAATGATGGGGAGTTTGCCGCGTGAAGAAATATCTGCGATTGCGCGCTGTGCAGCGCGCACGTAGTCGCCTGCAGAGAATGCTTTTTTGGGGGAGGCGACATCCAGCAGGTGATGCGGAATACCTTTCATTTCTGCCTTCGTTACCTTGCCGGTGCCGATATCGAGGCCTTTGTATACCTGGCGCGAATCAGCAGAAATGACTTCGCCACCGAGCTTCTTGGCGAGGCGTATGGCAAGGCTGCTTTTGCCCGAGGCCGTGGGGCCCACTATCACCAGTACGTTCATTTCGGCACAGTACAATGGAGGTATGGAGCACGCAAAGCGTACGGTTTTCTACGACGACACCTGCGAATTGTGCGAAGGTGCGGCGCAGAAGATTCATGCGGATATTGATTTGAATATCGTGGGTGGCTCCGAAGTGTTGCCCGAGCGTATTGATAAAGCAGCGCTCATGCGCGATGTGCATGCAATGGACGAGCACGGCGTGATGCACAAAGGAATGGATGCAATAATCGTGATCCTGCGCTGGCACCCGCGCTTCT